>CAZUVA010000226.1:0-1601 GCA_964622755.1 uncultured Zetaproteobacteria bacterium | reverse complement strand
AAAGCAGCGCTGCTCCACCATGAAATAACCATGCACGGATGACTTCTCCTGATAGATCATTCTCATGGTATCGGTCGAACTGAATGTCTGGCTGGTGCCGAAGACGACATTTTCCTGTCCGGTGATTTCGGAATGTTCAGGATATTCGATGCGTATCTCATGATCCGAGTTCCAGTGGATAATGGCATCATAGCCGTGTCTGAATGAAAAACTGTGCATGGCATGATTAAATGCACTTGAAGCCGGACGCACATTGATTTTCATTTCCTGATCTCCCGGCCTGTCACCGGTGGAAATGCGGTACAACGTCGCCACTTTTTTGCCGGAAGAGGACGGGCATTCCAGCATCACATCGATCTTTTCACCCATACCACAACTGCTGATGAACAGGATGATACAAACCAAAAGGAATCTCATGCTGACAGGCGAACCCACTCTTTTTCAACCCGTTCCAGGCAGTCCTCGACAGCCACGCCATTGAAATAATTGCCGACCAAAGCCAGCGATTTACCTGCCAATAATGCATCCATATCCTCAATCAACTGGTGGTGCCCTGTTTCCGGAGCCGGTAATCGGTTGGTTTTATTGAATATGTACAACAGGTCGGATGGTTGCATACCAAGCACGCTGCAAATACGTGATATCTTTTGCTCATCACTGAGCAGTCCCGGCTTGAAGTGGAATGTGAACCCCCGCAAGTTGGGGTGTGCAACGAAATCGCGGGAAACCGCCGAATAAAAATCACCATCGGCAGCAATCACGCCGGCCACAGGCTCCAGCTTCAACGCCTGCTTGCTAACCACAATGGCAAGCGTTTCTATCTCGACCTCGTTCACCCATGCCAATTGTTCGGCAATATCGGAGTGCGCCTTTTTCAGCAACCGTGATGCGGCAGGTGCAGGTGTGGCACAGACCAGTTTGTCGCACTGATAAACGGCTTTTTCAGTTTCGACCGTATAGCCACCCTCATGCAGATAAATAGCGCGAATATCCTGCCCGGTTTTAATATCCAGCCGTTGCTCTAATTCCGTAATAATGCGCCCCAGACCGTCTGCAAAGGTGTAGCTGCGTTGTACTGATTTATCGCGTGGCCGTTTGCGGAACAGCATATCCGCTGGCGTGTTATCGGCCGGCTGGCACAGCACCGCGCCAAAAGCATGCCGGAACACATCGGCATAATTTTTCGGCCCCAAAAGTGCGGTGTAATAATCGGCAATAGATTTCCCCTCTTTTTTCAGAGAAAACAGACGCCAGATATGGGTAATCAGTTCGAACAAATGTAGCCTAGATGGAATAGAAACCAGTTTGTCATTGACCAGCATGCGATAGCGCAATTTCTCGCGCTCCTGCATCTGATCCATCAAATTCAGCTGGCGCAGTATTTTCAGCAACCGCCCATAGGAGTTGAAACAGGTGTGCGTTCCCATCTCCAGCCAGAAGGGGTCACTCTCATCCGGCACGATTTCAGAATGAAAACAGCCGCCACTGCGATTTTCCTTCTCCAGCACCAGCACGTCCATATCGGCTTGCTGCGCCTCAAAGGCCATCGCCAGCCCGGAAATGCCAGCACCAATCACAATCATATCGTATCGTTCACTCAT
>CAZUVA010000225.1:0-1635 GCA_964622755.1 uncultured Zetaproteobacteria bacterium | reverse complement strand
CATGGCAAGGCTCAGGATTTATTGCCGGTTGGCCGTGTGCCAGAATATGCCGATTTATGCGAGTGGCGGCAGCAGCACGGGCTGAAAGAGCAACCGGATGTGGTGGTGATTTCCAATTCGCTGGATATCCCGGCAGCGGCACTGGAAGAAGTGCAGGACAGGCGCGTGATTATCTGTACCAGCGAACAGGCAGATAATGATCGGCTTGGCCGCCTGGAATCGATGGGGCTGACGGTGCTGATTGCAGGCAGGCAGCGGGTTGAAGGCAAACAGCTAAAGCAACTGCTGATTGATCAGGGTTTTCGCAGTGCTTACATGATTGCCGGGCCGGAGGTGCACCGCACACTGATTGCAGACGGGGTGCTCGATTACCTTTTTTTGACCACACAGTTGAGTTTGCTGGGGAATGATGCCTTTCATACTATACTGTCCGGTCAGTTGGATCAGCCAATCGACTTGCGTCTTCAGCGGCTCTATCTGGATCAGGTTGTATCATCCCGGCAGTTGTTCGCACAATTTGCATTGCATCCGGCCTGATGCAAAGCCATATTGACCGTATTTGACCATGGATAGTCGATTATTTCAGGAGGTATCATGCTGAAGCGATTAAGCTTGGCGCATCTGGGGATTCTGGTGGGGGTTTTATACTGGCCTGCCGAAGCCTTGATCCATGACTTTATATTTGGGCAAGGCAGTTTTATGGAGAACCTGCTTGATTCTGACCCGAATGAAATATGGATGCGTACACTTATTTCAGCCATGTTTATCGGCTTTGGTATCCATGCCAGGAAGACCGTTGTCCATCAGCAACAGTTGCAGGAGCGGTTGAGAAAAAAGAGCAAACGACTGCATCAGATTATTGATTGCACCTACGATGCCTATGTGAGCATGGATAGAAACGGGGTGATTACCGGCTGGAATCGTAGCGCGGAAGCGCTGTTCGGCTGGTCTGTGAACCGAATTATAGGACAACGGTTAGACGTTATTATCCCCGAACGTCTGCGTGGCGATCATCATCAGGGCATGCGGCGTTATCAACAGGACAGCATCGGGCCATGGTTGTATAAACCGGTTCGCACCCAGGCGCTTCATCAGGATGGTTTTGAGTTTTCGATTGAAATGGTTGTGACACCGATTAAATCAGATGGTGCAGAGGAGTTTTTCGCTTTTATTCGTGAACAGGAACATTGATGCTTTCGTTTCCGGTGAGACGTTGATTTATTGTATTCTGAAGGAATCAGCGCATTTCTGAATAATATTACCATAGAAATACAAAGGTGCAGCACATGAAACCCGTAGTGATGATGTATGGTATTCCCAATTGCGATACCATTAAAAAAGCCAAAGCTTGGCTGGACAGCCATGCTATTTCCTGGCGATTCCATAATTATAAAAAAGAAGGCGTTGATGCAGAACAACTGAGCCACTGGGTTGAGCAGCTTGGCTGGGAAGCATTATTGAACAAGCGCGGTACAACCTGGCGCAAACTGGCAGATGTGGAGAAAGATGGTCTCAATCGGGAGCGGGCAATCATATTAATGTGCGAAAACCCGTCGATGATCAAACGTCCTGTACTCATAGTCGGTGAGACGATTGAGCTGGGGTTTTCCGAACAGAAATACGCAGGACTTTTTA
>CAZUVA010000224.1:0-1649 GCA_964622755.1 uncultured Zetaproteobacteria bacterium | reverse complement strand
ATGCAGCAGCGGATGAAAACATTGCGACAGGCATGTGTCAGCCGTGATGTGCCACGGCTGCACGCAGAGCTGAAGCAACTGGTGCCAGAATTCACACCGGATTTAGAGCATTAATCTATACTGCACACGAGCAGGGTGAAAAGCGCGTAGAATTCAGTCGTGCATCTCAGAAATTTCTGCTATAATAACCATACTGGTATTGGGTTGAATTTGCCTGATGACAGATTTTATATTCAGGAGAGGAAAAATGATGATAAAGAAGATATTGTTATCGCTGTTTGTAGCGATGTTTATGGCCGGTGGGTTTGCATGGGCCGGAGATGTCGTAAATATTAACAGTGCAACGGCCAAAGAATTACAGAAAGTGGATGGTATTGGTGCCAAAACGGCAGCAAAAATTGTTGTATACCGGGATGAACATGGCCCGTTTAAGAGTGTGGATGAACTCTTGAAGGTTAAAGGTATTGGCAAAAAGAAACTTGAAAAAGCCGGTGATGAATTGACTGTCGGTGATGTGAAAAAGGAAGATCACGATAAAAAAGGTAAGGATAAAAAAGGCGATTAACGACCTGCAAAAACAGGTGGATGCGGCATGCTGTGTGATGGCATTGCCGCATCTTCTTTTTTGTGGGGCATGGTAAATTGATGGAACCAGAAATTGTACGGCAGAGACGATGTGTTGAAGTGGCTGTGTTTTCTCCACTGGCCGGCAGTTTCACATATCTGTGGCCGGATTCGCTGGGTGAACCAGTAACAGGTATCCGGGTTCAAATCCCTTTTGGCAAGAGCAATCGATTCGGGCTTGTGCTGGGCGAAATGAAAGCGGCCAGACCGGCAGGTATCGAACTCAAAACCGTGTGGGACAGACTTGATGAAGCACCGCTTCTGGATCCATTGCGGATGCATTGGCTGGAACGGGTGGGGCGATATTATCTGGCCAGACCGGGTGAATTGTGGAGCAGTGCACTGGGTTGGGCTGCTCAGAATGATTTTCGGCGTTTTCGTTGCCCTGTTCGTGAGGCACTGGCTAAGACCTGTCCTGATCTGGCGGAGCTATTCCGTACCCGTGCCGCAATTACGCTCAAGCTGATTTTACAACGTTCCGGTCAGGCGGCCGGGCTTCGCCATGCGATTGCCAACGCATGTGGCGAAGGTCTTATTGAAGAGGTGTATCCAGGATCGCTGTGGCAGAAAGACGATGGTCTGGAGATACAAACTCCAACACCGACAACGGCACAACAACAGGCTATTTCTGCGATTACTTCAAACTTGGATACATTCCACCCGTTTTTGCTGTTCGGGCGCACCGGTTCGGGTAAGACAGAAGTGTATCTCAGGGCGGCGGAGCCGGTGATTGAGGCTGGTGGACAGGTATTGGTGCTGGTGCCGGAAATTGGTTTGACGCCATTATGGCTGTCGCGTCTGAAACAGCGATTCAAACGGGTGGGAATCTGGCATTCGGCTATGACTGCGAAAGAGAGATTGACGGTGCGAGAGTACCTGCATGAAACTGATATTTTGATCGGTACCCGTTCGGCTCTGTTTTTACCTCTGCCGAAACTAAAATTGATCGTGGTGGATGAAGAACACGATGCCAGTTTCAAACAACAGGAAGGCATGGCGTATTCGGCCCGCGATATGGCTGTGTT
>CAZUVA010000223.1:0-1736 GCA_964622755.1 uncultured Zetaproteobacteria bacterium | reverse complement strand
GTCCCTTTTTCGTCACCGGGCACCGCGCATGGGCATAGTCAATCTTCCTGATATGTTATACTCATTCCCGGGCGTTTGGATTATAGTGCGTTTTCCGCACGAACTTTTTATTACTGTGAGCGTGAGCCAATGACATCAAAGACCTCGACTTCAAAAAAGTACATGACAGGCAACCTGGACCTGACCCAGCATGATATCGGCACCGGAGCACACCGCATGCAGAAACCGGTGTATATGGACTTTTTGCCGCCTTGCAATCATGCCTGTCCTGCCGGTGAAGATATTCAGGCTTGGCTGGACCTGGCTCAGAATGGTGAATATGAGGCCGCCTGGCAGAAATTACTGGAGAATAACCCGTTCCCTGCCATCCACGGGCGCGTCTGTTACCACCCTTGCGAAACAGCCTGCAATCGCGCCTATACCGATCAGGAAGTCAGTATTCATGCTGTTGAGCGTTTTCTGGGTGATCTGGCCATGGAAAAAGGCTGGAAGCCTGAATTCACGCCAAAACCGGGGGGCAGGCGTGTATTGATTGTCGGTGCCGGCCCCAGTGGCCTTTCAGCCGCATATCATTTAATCCGGTTTGGTCACGACGTGGAAATTCTCGAGGCCGGGCCCGTCGCCGGGGGCATGATTCATTTCGGCATTCCGGCCTATCGTATGCCACGCAAGGAACTGGGTGATGAAATTCAGCGTGTCATTGATATGGGGGTCGAAATCACGCTGGATTATCGTGTAGAGGATGTGGAAAAAGAGAAAACCGCAGGTAATTTCGATGCTGTTTTCATCGCAGTTGGCGCACATCTGAGCAAAAACATCGAGATTCCCAGTCGCGATGCACGCAAAATGATGGATGCGGTCAGCTTCCTAAAAAGTGTGGAGAATGGTGAAGACCTGCAACTGGGCCGCCGCGTAGCCATTTATGGCGGCGGCAATACAGCCATGGATGCGGCACGCACAGCCAAGCGACTGGGTGCGGAAGAAGCGGTCATCATCTACCGCCGCGATCGCAAGAGTATGCCTGCTCACGATTTTGAGGCCGATGAAGCGATTGAAGAAGGTGTAAAGATCAACTGGCTACGAACCATCAAAGAAATTGACTGCACCACCATGACCGTCGAGGTGATGGAACTCGATGAGAATGGTCGCCCGCAGCCGACAGGAAAAACAGAAACACTGGAAACCGACGCGCTGATTATGGCCGTGGGTCAGGACACCGATACCGGTTTCCTGAAAAATGTGGCAGGCATTGAATTCAACCTCGACGGCACTGTGATTGTCGGCCCCAATATGATGACAGGCGCCGATGGCATCTTCGCCGGTGGCGATATGGTGCCCAGTGAACGTTCGGTGACCATTGCCACGGGTCATGGCAAAAAGGCTGCGCGTTATATTGATGCATGGTTGAGAGGCGATACCTATCAACCCCCTGCCAAACATCCCATTGTTGAACACGACAAATTGCAATTGTGGTACAGCACGGAAGCATCGAAACGCAAACAGGGTGAAATTTCACCCGAAGACAGGCTTGGGGGCTTTGAAGAGATTTTGCAGGGCTATAGTGAAAAAGAGGCGTTGTTTGAAGCCAAACGCTGCCTCTCCTGCGGAAACTGTTTCGAATGCGATGGTTGCTATGGCTCATGCCCTGAAGATGCGATTATCAAACTCGGCAAAGGTAAACGCTATCTGTACGACTACGACAAATGCACCGGCTGCGCCGCTTGCTTCGAACAATG
>CAZUVA010000222.1:0-1758 GCA_964622755.1 uncultured Zetaproteobacteria bacterium | reverse complement strand
TGCATCGCTTTCATATCATCCAGATTCACATCCGTGAGCAATTCATAGTAGGTCCACATCAGATCATCAGATACACTCATCAGCTTGCCGAATTGCTGTTTGGCAGATTCCGCTACACCAACATAGTTATTGAGTGACTTGGACATTTTATTGATACCATCCAGCCCTTCCAGCAGTGGCATGGTCATAATCACCTGCTGCGCTTTTCCGTACGCATCCTGCAACTGGCGCCCCATCAATAAATTAAATTTCTGGTCGTTACCGCCCAACTCGATATCCGCATCCAGCGCCACTGAATCATAACCCTGCACCAGCGGATAGAGAAATTCGTGAATCGAGATCGACTGCCCGCCCTTGTACCGTTTTTCGAAATCATCGCGTTCCAGCATGCGAGCCACCGTGGCTTTGCCAGCAATCCGTATCAGGTCGGCTGCAGTCAGCTGCCCCAGCCACTCGGAATTAAAACGCACTTCTGTCTGTTGGGGATCCAGAATTTTGAACACCTGCTCTTTATACGTTTCAGCGTTGAGCAATACCTCGTCATGAGTGAGTGGGGGCCGCGTTTCATTCTTGCCGGTCGGGTCGCCAATGGTGCCGGTGAAATCTCCGATCAGGAATACCACCTGATGCCCGCAATGCTGAAACTGCCTCAGCTTTTCCAGCAATACAGTATGCCCCAGATGCAGATCGGGCGCAGTCGGATCAAAACCCGCTTTGACCCGCAACGGACGCCCCTCTTTTTCAACTTCTTTCAGTTTCGCTTCCAGTCCGCCAGCCGGTAAAATCTCCAGCGCACCACGACTGAGCAATTCCATCTGTTCCTGAATATTCATATTCACCCCGAGATCAATCGACGGGCGAATCATGGCACTACATCTCTGACATCGCTACCGCAGCAATCCATATCACAGACTGGCTGGTGCAAATGCATATGTTGCGTGCCATCATTGCTATTATCATGCATGATAACGCCTTAAAGATAAAAATACTGATTCAGGGAGATACCCATGTCCGAAAAAACCAATGAACCCGCGACAGAAGCCACAAAAGAAAGTACAGAGACCGAGCCATCCAACGATAAAACATGTTGTAAAAGCGGCAGCTGCTGCAAGCCACACACTTCTCTCACCATCTCGGTCATTGCCCTGCTGCTAGCCGCTTATGCTGCATTCACTGCGATCTCCAATGCCGACACCACTGCAGTCGACAACCGCCTCAATGATCTAAATAGTCAAATATCCGGTGTGAATGACCAGCTTTCCAGTCTCAGCCATGAAATGGAAACCAACCGCGAAAACCTTATCCAGACCAAGCTGAAAAAAGCACTGCAAAGCATCCAGGAGATCGGCACCCTTGCCGGAGAAGAAACCAGAGCGACCATTACCGAAGTTGAGCAAATGCTACAGACACTGACTGCGGTTGGTGAACAGCTGAATACGCCAGAACCGGCAGCTGAACCAGTTACCGAACCCGAACCAGTTGCTGAACCAGCTACTGAGCAGGAAGCCGCTCCTGAAGAGGCTGCTCCGGCAGAAACCACGCAACCCGCTGCAAACACAGAGCAGCCGGCAACAAGTGAACTCCCGGCCCAAACAGCTCCTGCTCAAACAGATGCTCCTCAAACCGACGCCACTCAAACAACTCCTGCTCAAATAGATGCCACTCAAACAGAGCCCACTGCTCCTGCCGCCGACGCAACCGAACCACAAACCGGCACAGCGCCTGCATCGGATACAACGACACAGCAGGCATTTTAAA
>CAZUVA010000221.1:0-1760 GCA_964622755.1 uncultured Zetaproteobacteria bacterium | reverse complement strand
GCAGCCTACGAACGGCAAGTGAGGCTTTCTTAACACAGCCATTGGAAAAATCAGGGGTGAGCTGAATAGTTACACTACTTTTTTCCTACGACGGTTTTAACCGCAGTCAGAAACTCATCCACATCCTTGAATTCACGATATACCGAGGCAAATCGCACATAAGCGACGCCATCCAGATCACGCAATTGCTCCATGACAAATTCACCGAGCGCGCCAACGGCAATTTCCGACTCGCCGCTTTCCTGTACCGCACGCACAACTGCATTCAGGCCATGCTCTAATTGATCGACTGAAACAGGCCGTTTTTCAAGAGCTTTTTGCATCCCGGATCGAATTTTTTCAAGATCAAATGACTGACGCGTTCCATCCTTTTTGATGACCAGAGGCAATCGCAATTCCGCCCGCTCATAGGTTGAAAAACGCTTGCCGCAGGCTTCGCATTCGCGTCTGCGACGCACAGCGCTGCCTTCTTCCACTACGCGTGAATCCACCACTCGGGTATCATCGTTGGAACAAAACGGGCAATACATTCAGAACTTAATCTTCATAGATGGGGAAACGGCCAGTCAGTTTGCGCACTTCTTCACGCACAGTCTGCGCAATGCCGTCGTCTTCCGGTGCATTGAGCACCTGCAAAATCAGTTCACCGATTAGTTTGGCTTCCGCTTCCTGCATGCCGCGCGCTGTAATCACCGATGCGCCGATACGGATGCCGGAAGTCACAAATGGTGATTCCGGGTCAAACGGAATGGTGTTTTTATTGGTCGTAATGCCGGCTGCTTCCAGCGCTTCTTCTGCCTGTTTTCCGGTAATCCCCTGCGGACGCACATCCACACGAAACATATGGCAATCCGTACCACCGGACACAATACGCAAGCCGCCTTCACTCAAAGTAGCTGCCAGCGCCCGTGCATTGGCAATCACCTGTTTCTGATCTGCCTTGAACTGATCACCCAGCGCCTCTCCAAAAGCAACCGCTTTGGCCGCAATCACATGCATTAACGGGCCACCCTGTATGCCCGGAAAAATACGAGAATTGATCTTCTTGGCCAGAGCATCATCGTCGGTCAGAATCATGCCACCGCGCGGGCCGCGCAGGGTTTTATGCGTGGTGGTCGTGATCACATGCGCATGACCAACCGGGCTGGGATATTCACCGGCGGCAATCAGGCCGGCATAATGCGCCATATCCACCATCAGAATCGCACCGATCGAATCGGCAATCTCTCTCATCCGTTTGAAATCAATATGGCGTTCATAAGCCGACGCACCACCAATGATCATCTTGGGGCGCTGCACTTCGGCCATTTTCTGCATCACATCGTAATCAATTAATTCGTTATCCTTGCGAACGCCATAAGCCACCACTTCATACAGACGACCAGAGAAATTGACCGGCGAACCGTGGGTCAGATGGCCGCCATGCGACAAATCCATGCCCATGATGGTATCGCCGGTCTGAATCGCTGCCATGTACACAGCCATATTGGCCTGCGAGCCGGAATGGGGTTGCACATTCACATGTTTTACGCCGAACAACTCACGGGCGCGCTCCTGCGCCAGTCTTTCAACCGCATCGACATGCTCGCAACCGCCATAATAGCGGCGACCGGGATAGCCTTCGGCATATTTATTGGTCATCACCGAGCCTTGCGCCTGCATGACCGCTTTGGACACGATATTTTCACTGGCGATAAGCTCCAGTGTATGTTGCTGACGCCCAAGCTCGGCGGCAATGGCATCTTCTACCGCGCTATCGG
>CAZUVA010000220.1:0-1770 GCA_964622755.1 uncultured Zetaproteobacteria bacterium | reverse complement strand
CCGTTTTTCAGGAAAGTCTGAAAAACCACATCCGTGTGGTTTTTCGATACGTAAAGCCAAAAGTATGGTTTTGAATTACAAACCCACCATACCAGCTTTAATCAGCGCTTCCCTAATAGCGACCCATCCTTGAGCCGCGAGAAACCTATACTCCCATGCCCCAAAGCATGGTGCATAGGTCTCTATCATGGTAGCAAGCCGCCCCATGAGCGATTTATACCTTGAGGCCATCGAACAAGCACGCGTCTATGACGTGGCAGTTGAGACACCTCTGCAACTGGCACCGAAACTGTCGTCACGATTGCGCAACGAAGTGTTGTTCAAACGCGAAGATTTGCAACCGGTATTCTCTTTCAAACTGCGTGGTGCCTACAATAAAATCGTCCAGTTGAATGAGGAAGAACGCGCACGCGGCGTCATCTGCGCATCAGCCGGTAATCATGCTCAGGGGGTGGCGCTGTCCAGCCATAAACTTGGCATCGAAGCGACTATTGTCATGCCGCGCACTACACCCGAAATCAAGGTAAAAGCCGTCGAACATCTGGGCGGACAGGTTGTGTTGTATGGTGACAGTTACTCCGATGCCAGCATCCATGCCACCCGACTATGCGAGGAAACAGGCAAGGTTTTCATTCACCCTTACGACGATCCTTTGGTCATTGCAGGGCAAGGCACCATCGCCGAGGAAATGCTGCGTCAGACTCCGGCTGATCTGGATGCCGTCTTCGTACCCATTGGCGGCGGCGGCCTGATTGCCGGTATGGCGCTTTATCTCAAACAACATTCACCCGACACGAAAATCATCGGTGTTGAACCGGTCGATTCAGCTGCCATGCATGATTCGATCAAACTGGGTGAACGCGTCACTTTGGATCAGGTTGGTATTTTTGCCGATGGCGTGGCGGTGAAAAAGGTGGGTGAGCATACCTTTGAGCTGGTGAAGCGTTTTGTGGACGACATCCTGCTGGTCGATACCGACGAGATTTGCGCCGCCATCAAGGATATTTACGAAGATAATCGCTCCATTGTCGAACCTGCCGGCGCACTCGGCGTAGCCGGCCTGAAGAAATATGTACGTGAGACCGGCGCACGCGGGCAGGTACTGGCTGCGATCAACAGCGGTGCTAATATGAATTTTGACCGCATGCGTCATGTAGCCGAACGTACCGAAATGGGCGAAGGTCGGGAGGCGCTGTTTGCCGTGACCATTCCTGAACGTCCGGGTTCATTTCTGGATTTCTGCCGCATCATTGGCGACCGCAACATCACCGAGTTCAATTATCGCATGTCCAGCCGCTCGGAAGCGCATGTCTTTGCCGGCATCAGCATTAAGGATCACGCCGAAACAGAAGCCATTGAACAGACGCTGCAAGCCGCCGAACTACCCACTCTCAACCTGCAGGACAACGAACTGGCCAAATTGCATATCCGCCACATCGTCGGTGGTCGCTGTCCCTTGGTTGAAAATGAAGTGTTATATCGCTTTGAATTCCCGGAACGCCCGGGCGCACTGCTAAAATTTCTGACCCGGGCAGGTGGGCGCTGGAATATCTCCCTGTTCCACTATCGCAACCATGCTGCCGCCTTCGGTCGCGTGCTGGCCGGCGTGGAAGTGCCGCTGAAAGACCGTCAATCATTTGAATGTTATCTTGATGAACTCGGTTACCCTTACGTCAATGAAACGAATAATCCTGTTTATTCACTGTTTTTGAATTGAAAAAAAAGGAAGAAGATATTCACTTGCTTGGTGAATTAAAGGGACAGTTTACC
>CAZUVA010000219.1:0-1772 GCA_964622755.1 uncultured Zetaproteobacteria bacterium | reverse complement strand
ACGATTGACGGTGTCAGAGACCGCTGTCCTACCATTAGACGATCCCCCATTTCTTAAGGCGCGCAACATAATGCCATTGCAGTTGTCCGTCAAATTCTATTCTGTGCAATAATTTTTACGTGACAGATTCTGAAGAAACCACTCTGGCCGTTGCAATCACAGCACCAAAGGTGCCAACCAGACTGCCGCCTATCAAGAGTGGCAACAACAATACCCAGTTACTTATATCTACTTGCATGCTGGCAAGCCAGTCAGTGCTTGCCAGCACGACAGGCCAAAGCAGTAGCCACGCTATAAAGCTTGCGCTGGCTCCAAGAACCATACCTTCGAGAATAAACGGCATGCGAACAAACCATTCCTGCGCCCCCATTAAGCGCATGAGATGAATTTCGTCGGCGCGAGCCAATAGCGTCATGCGCAGGGTGTTGGAAATAATCAGCGCCATGGCCAGAGCCAGAATCAACGATGCAAACCAGACCAGGTATCTGGCCTGAGAAATCCAGTGATGAGCCTGAGCCAGATTGACTTCATCCTCATTGACCTGGGCACCGAATCGGGATGCAATATCGCGAATATCGGAAAACAGAAATTCCGACTGCTCATCCAATAATGATAATTCAAAAGTAACAGGCAGACGCTCGGCCAGCTCTTTCTGGTTCATTCCGACATCGCGTAACCAACCCTGCATCCAGCGAGCGGCTTCCTCAGCGGATATTTTTCTGACTGCGGTAATCTGTGGGATGGTTTCCAGTTTTTGTTTCAGCTTGATGACTTGATCTTTATCAGCAGAATCCAGATAGACGTGGATATGAATATCCTGTTGCCAGCTGCCAACCCACTGGCTGGCTGCTTGCATACCCAGCCAGATTGCACCTATAGACCATAATGCAATACAGACAATCATCAGGGCAAGAACCTGATGAATACCGAATGGTGGCAGATGAAAGCCGCCGGGAAGCCGGGGGTTCACCTTATCCGGGATAATTTCGGTGCGTTTGTTCACGACCCACCTCCGGCCAGTGATCCATTGTGCAGTTGCACCACGCGGCCCGGATGTGACTCCAATAGATGCAGGTCATGAGTGGCCATGATTACGGTTGTACCTTGATGATTCAGTTTCATGAGGTAATCCAGTACCCGGCGTGCAGTATCCACATCCAGGTTGCCAGTTGGCTCGTCGGCCAGAATGACAGCGGGATTAGCGGTCATGGCGCGGGCAATGGCGACACGCTGTTGCTCACCACCGGAAAGGGCTTCCGGATAGGACCACAGCCGATCAGCCAGGCCTACATAAGCTAATACTTTGCGTACACGTGGAATCAGTCGCTCGGTTTTCCAGCCTTGAACTCGTAGCGGCAATGCCACGTTTTCAAAAACGGTACGGGAAAACAGCAAGCGGTGATCCTGAAAAATAATACCGGTGTGGCGTCTGAGTTCACGTACTTTTGACTCGCCGGCAGAGCGCATGTCCGTTTGCTGCACCGTCAGTGTGCCCGATGTCGGGCGAATCCCGCCATAAAACATACGTAACAGGGAAGATTTCCCGGCCCCGCTTTCTCCGATAAGGTACACAAACTGTCCCTGTGAAATATCCAGAGTCAGGCCGGAAAGGGCTGTTTTTCCGGTCGGATATCTGAGCATGAGGCGCTGCATTTGAATCATGGAATGATCTGCTGACATGGCTGCAAACGGTAGCTTCGGCGTGCCTGCCTGTCACTGGCGGATAGTGCTGATTTTTGACTGATGATTTCACGCTGCTGACAAATGGCAGG
>CAZUVA010000218.1:0-1777 GCA_964622755.1 uncultured Zetaproteobacteria bacterium | reverse complement strand
ATTACCGCCAACCTCAACTGTTTCGTAAAGGAGCGCTGATATTCGACGACCATGATGAAGTTCATGAGGCATTTGAGGTCCACGGTTCCATCGGCCATATGCAGTCGGATATCTGGCAATTCCCCTTCAGAAATCTCGAGCAGGTACTTCACAAGGCTAATCGATATTCCACACTGGGCGTCAACAGACTGGAACGTAAAGGAAAAAAACCCGGTATGGCAACGGCTCTTTTGCGTGGAATATGGTCATTTGTGCGCATCTACATTCTCAAACTCGGGTTTCTCGATGGCTGGGCCGGTTTCGTGATCGCTTTCAGTAATCTGGAAGGTGTATTTTATCGTTATGCCAAATTGTGCGAACGGCGCAATGGATGGGATCAACCGCCGCCATGACGCCGTTAAATATCGTACTGATTGTTCGCCGTTATGGCCCTGTCGGAGGCATGGAACGATATGTATGGGAAATGAGCCGGGAGATGACTGCACTCGGCCACCGGGTAACAATCCTGTGCGAACAGTTGCTGGCTGAATCTGTGCCAGATGGTATCCATGTGATCGAACTGGGTGTTGCCAGGCCTAAACCACGATGGCTGGCTCATCTGCGCTTCTCAGCCAGGGTTTCAGCATGGCTGGCCGCCCACCCCGAAGAAAACCGGATTATTCACAGCCATGAACGTACCGCCGAACACCAGTTCACTACCTTTCACGGACCGCCTTTTGCGGCAGTAAAAAACAAACCATGGTGGCAACGTATTTCACCTCGTATTTATGCCAACCTTTGGTTGGAAAAACGTGAATTATACGGCCAGCAAGTGAAAGCTGTGATCCCCAATTCTCCACTGATTGCCGATGCCCTGCGTCTGTATTACCCATCCATCAGTTCTCGGCTGGCCCTCCCTGTTACGCCGGGAGTGGGTGAAATCCCCCCCCGACCGGATCGTCATGTTCCGTCACATGGCGGCGTTATCGGTTTTGTCGGCAAGGAGTGGAAACGCAAAGGCCTCGATATTGCTGTGCAAATTGTGGCCAAAGTACGCAAACAACGCCCTGATCTGATATTTATGGTTGCCGGCCCTGATCCGGATGAAATAGCACAGCTGTTTCAGACATGGAATGGCGGTTTCCAGCTGCTCGGAGAAACAGACAGTACATCTTTGTATGCTCAATTTGACCTGCTGCTGCATCCGGCCAGACAGGAACCTTATGGGATGGTTATTGCCGAAGCCCGTGCAGCCGGTGTACCGGTTGTGGTTTCCGATGCCTGCGGGATTGCCCCCGAGTTGGATCATGATGTTGTATTGAGCAACCATGCCAACATAAGTGATTGGGTCACTACTGTTGAAAACAACATTGGATGCCAGACAAATATTATCAGGCGTACCTGGAAAACAGTCGCTGAAGAACAGCTTGAGTGTTATCTCGAATATTCAAGCTAAGGATGCTATGAAAAACTCAGCGTATCAGCACGACTCATGCCCGGGTTGCCACAGTCCGAGTCTACAAGACTAGCTTTTACCCAGCCTGTGTGCGATTTTATGCATGATGAGCTGGTGCAACAGATAAACCCATTCGCCTGCCTGCGAAAAGATTTTGGGTAGACGGTCTGCCTCAGCTCTTTTCCACAGAAACATCCCCAGAGTAAGCAATAATCCCTGTTCAGCCCACATCGTCCAGCCCGGAAACGCCCCCTGACTCACCTGTCTGTGCAATATCAGTTGCAAATTATAAATCAGCACCAATAGTGCGATTCCCGCAATCATCGAGCCAGCCTTACCGGA
>CAZUVA010000217.1:0-1778 GCA_964622755.1 uncultured Zetaproteobacteria bacterium | reverse complement strand
GAACAAATCAGCGGCAATCTGAACAGTCACTGTGAATTTATAACCATGCTGAATAAAGAAAACCGGTAAGCCTGATTCGGAATGTATTCAATTTCTTCACAGCCCTGCATGCCGAGTGCTTTTGTTTTTACTTTGTGTCTTCGTGCCTTTGTGGTTAAAGGGTTTATGTGGAAGGAACGGTGAGGATTTCGCAGCCAGTGTCGGTGACAACTAGGGTGTGTTCAAACTGGGCTGACAACGATTTGTCGCGCGTGACAACCGTCCAGTGATCACCAAGGAGTTTTACAGCAGCCTTTCCAATATTGACCATCGGTTCGATCGTGAACACCATGCCGGCTTTCAGTTCCATGCCCTGGCCGGGGTTGCCATAGTGCAGCACTTGCGGATCTTCATGGAATACGCGGCCAATACCGTGCCCGCAATATTCCCGTACAACAGAACAGCGCTCGCCTTCGACATAGGTTTGAATGGCATGGCCGATATCTCCGAGCGTGGTGCCGGGTTTAACGACTGCGATGCCCAGTTCCAGCGCTTTACGTGCTACTTCGGTTACTTTTTCGGCGCGGATTTTTGGGTCGCCAACAAAAAATGTTTTACTGGTATCACCATGCCATCCATCGAGGATAGTGGTGACATCAACATTGATGATATCACCATTCACCAGTTTTTTGTTACCGGGGATTCCATGACAAACCACATGATTGACCGAGGTGCAGACTGATTTTGGGAAACCGTGATAATTCAGCGGGGCAGGGATGCCGCCAGCCTTGATGGTGAATTCATGCACCAGGTCATTGATATCATCGGTGCTAATGCCTGCTTTGATATGAGGTTCAATCATCACCAGCGTATCGGCGGCATGGTGGCAGGCAGGTCTCATTGCTTCGATATCTTGCTGTGTTTTAATCGTGACCATGCCATCTCCCGAATCATGTGTTGGAGTCAGGCTGCACTCTGGCCTATTCTTCCTGTGCTGTGAATATTGATCATAATTGGAGGCGGTTATGCGGGTATATCTGGTACAACATGGTTTGGCGAAAAGCGCGGATGAGGATGCACAACGTCCTTTAAGCGATCAGGGTAGGGAAGATGTTGCGCGCACAGCGGGTTTTCTCAGCCTGTTCGAGAAACCGCATCCGGCAAAGATTATGCACAGCGGTAAATTACGGGCCGAACAAACCGCTGAAATGTTCTCCGAGGCATGGGGTGGCATTGCGGTTGAACATACGCTCGATCTTGCTCCCAATGATGATCCATCCGTCTGGTCAGCCCATCTGGCTTCTATGTCTGACGATGTCATGCTGGTCGGTCATCTGCCGCATTTGCAACGATTGGCGGGCTTGCTGCTTTGTGGCGACCCGGGCTGCAAGGCTGTGCATTTCCGTAACGGCGGCACCGTCTGTCTGGAAAAAGCTGATTCCGGCTGGGCGGTGCTTTGGCAAATCAATCCCACCCTTTTTTATGGCGAGAAATAAGTTCCCTGCTGGCGTTACGGTCGTGTTGTATTATGGGGATGGTTGAAACCCCTCGCCTTCAGGCGAAGAGAAGATTTGCCGCAGTCCCGGAAGGGGGCAAGGTTTTTTTGCTCCAAGCCAATGAATAGAACGAAAGCGTCTGAAGGTAATGGTTTTAAGAATCGGGGTGTAAAAGCCGCATTCATGCGACGCACACCGTGAATCCATCGACTTGTCGTCGAGGGATGTTTAGTGACTAGCGCCATTATAAATAAAACTTCCATTTTAAATCCATGATTAGTATGGTTATCGATAAAGATTGAT
>CAZUVA010000216.1:0-1808 GCA_964622755.1 uncultured Zetaproteobacteria bacterium | reverse complement strand
GACAAAATGGAATTTGCTTGAAAAACATAATGAAACACTGGCTTTTTAAATGCGATTGCCCTGGCTTGCTGCCTTTCATCTTCGGTCTTGCTAGATTCCACGCATGACCAACTCACCTTTCACATTCATTGATACAGAAACTCAGTTACAGTCAGTGCTCCCTGACATCGCCAGCTGCAACGTATTGTGTATTGACACCGAATTTCACCGGGAAAGCACCTATTACGCTGAATTCGCCCTGCTACAGATTTATGGCAACGGCCAATGTTGGGTCATTGACCCCATTACTCTGAATAACCTGTCGGAGCTCTGGGACATTCTGTGCAATCCCGAGATTCTGAAAGTTTTCCATGCCGGTCGTCAGGATATCGAAATATTCGTCAAGGAATCGGGCCGACTGCCCATGCCACTATTCGACACTCAGGTTGCAGCCGCCCTGCTCGGCTACGGCCAACAGGTCGGGTTTGGCAATCTGGTTCAACGCATCACCAAAAAAGACTTACCCAAAGGCGAATCCTTCACCAACTGGAAAGCGCGACCGCTTACCCCCAAACAACTCACCTATGCCGCCGATGATGTCATCTGGCTGATGCCGGTCTATCAGCATCTGCAGGAACGACTGGAAGCCACCGGGCGCACCGCCTGGCTGCAGGAAGAACAGAGTGTACTCACCGATCCAGCCACCTACGACAATGATGAAGCCTCGGTATTTTGGCGTGTTAAAGGCGTCACCAAACTGAAAGGCAAACATCTTGCTGCCCTGCGTGAGCTGGCAGCATGGCGTGAACGCGCTGCCAAACAACGGGATATTCCCCGCCGACGCATGGTTTCCGATGAAGCCCTGTTGGAAATCGCCCGCCGCGACAAATTAAATATCGATACCATGCAACGCATGCGCGGCATCAATGCCGGTTTCATCAAACGTTTTGGCGTAGAGATCGTTCAGGTCTGGGAACGCGGTATGGATTTGGATCAAGCCGACTGGCCGAAACAGAAATCGCGCCGCCACAATCATGCCGGCACTGATCTCAGGCTGGAAATGCTCGATACGCTGGTGCGTCTGAAAGCGGAGGAAGGTGAGATTTCATCATCCATTCTGGCCAACAAATCCAACCTCTCCGAACTGGCCTCATGGGGCTATCGCTGCAAGGATGAACCACCGGAAGTGTGTTGTCTGCATGGCTGGCGTTACGAACTGGTCGGCCACGATCTGCTGCGTCTGTTACGCGGTGAAATCTGCCTGCATCTGAATCCGCAAACCGGCTTGCCGGTCATTACCGCTATTAATCAATCATGAAGCTCGGCTTTTCCATTGATGCACTCTCCGCCTCCGGTGCCAAAGCATGGCGTCTGCTGAAAAATGATCGCTGGCGCGAATGCATTTATGCCGAACCATTGCAGGATGGCGATGCCTGCATAACGGACAAGAAAAATGCCGAATACTGGGTAGGTCGCCGCTTAAAAAAAGATAAGGTCGCTGTCCTCACCCCACAAAAAAAAGCAGGCACATTCGATTTTCTGATGCGTGGAATCTTTGCCCATGCCGTCTTGCATCGGATTTCAAGTGCTCCTGTCCCTGACAAAAAACAGATGCTCGATTGCCATGCGAAGCTGAAGCCAGGCACACCGTGGCTGGTTTATCTCAATGTCGCAGGTCATTTCCGCGCGCTTGATACAAGCACAACATCAATCATCGCCAATCTCGATATTGCCGTGCGCGGTGAAATCGCTTCCAGCGAAGATTATATCGGTCCCAAAGCAGCCGCAGATGAAACCATGATGCAGAACCTCTACCGCCAGTTTCTGGC
>CAZUVA010000215.1:0-1912 GCA_964622755.1 uncultured Zetaproteobacteria bacterium | reverse complement strand
CCAGTCGCCCCAGCGCCTGTTCTGCTTGTTGGCGTTGTAATAGCGCCTGCTCATTACTGTGGCGCAAACGCTCGAATTCGGCCAATAGTCTGTCTCGCTGTTCGCCCTGCTGGTGATACCGGGCCAAAGCCGTATGAACTGCTTCAGTCGCTGAGCGCTGATTGTCCTGTAACACTGAGTCATCCTGAGTGGAAAGCTGTTGTTTGATTTGCCCGATATCAGTGACAAGCTGCTGTTGCCGACCTGTCATTTCGGCCACATGACTTTCCAGCGCCTGTTTGCGCTCGGTAAGCAGACGTCGGTCTCCAGCCATACGCTCTGCCTGCTGTTGCAAGTCTGCCCGCTGTCGCTCAGCCCTGCGCAATCCATCCTGTACGCCCTGAGCCTCATTTTCATGCTCGAAGACCCGCTCTCGCGATTCGCTGACTGTTTTCTCGCAACCCGCCAGTTGCTGCGCTACCTCAGCCTCGCTCGTGCGTGCTTTGGCCAACTGCTGTTCGATGGCCTGATAATTCTGCTGCAATGCCTGATAACGCAAACCAAGATTGATCGATTGCATGCGGCTGAATTCATCCTGCATTTTTTTAAACCGTGCAGCCCGGGCAGCCTGCTGTTTCAGGCTGCGGCACTGGCTGCGCACTTCTTCCAGCAGATCAAGGACGCGATCAAGATTCTGTCGTGTATCTTTCATGCGGCGTTCTGCTTCGCGGCGACGGGATCGATATTTCATCACGCCGGCTGCTTCCTCGAAAATCACCCGCCGTTCTTCAGGCTTGGCTGTCACCATGCGTGCAATCGAGCCTTGCTCAACGATGGCATAAGCGCGGGTGGAAATACCGGTATCCAAAAACAGATCCACTACATCCTTGATCCGCACCATTTTGCCATTGATAAATGCATCCGAACCACCGTCCCGGGTCAAACGACGGCGAATACGTATCTCGTCCAGTTCATGATAAGGCGTGGAAAGGGTACCTTTGTCGATCGCAAAGGTGAGTTCAACATCACAAATCGCAACTGGCGAGCGGGTATCAGAGCCCTGAAAAATAAGGTCGTCCATCACACCGCCGCGCAAATGTCTGGCTGAATGTTCCCCGAGCACCCAGCGCAACGCATCAACGATATTCGACTTGCCACAGCCATTCGGCCCGACAATGGCGGTAATGCCCTGATCCAGGTCTATTTTGGTCGGATCGACAAACGATTTGAAGCCAGCCATTTCAAGCCGCTTCAGCCGCATTTACAAATCACCCGATAAATTCTGCAACAATGAAACCCCTCTCCATGTCCATCAGCTAACATTCGCAGGAAAAGGCGGCAACTTCAAGCACAGTCCACATTTTTCACCGCAAAAGACCAAGAGCTGATCTTTATCAAACCACCTTCGATTTATTCAGATGATTCATCAACAAAAAGCTGACCATGCAGGCGGCAAAGCTGGAGGCAACAATCATATAGAGCACAATCAGCTGGGCTGTCGCTGCCGCCATCGGTGCAGCACCGGCCAGAATCATGCCGACAAAAATGCCCGGCATATGCACCAGCCCAACCACGCGCAGCGTATCAATCGTCGGAATCATCGCTGTTTTCAGACCTGTGCCAACCTCGCTACCGGATTTCAGGCGCTCGAACATGATGGAAATCGCATTCATACCGTTGGCGGCAATCATACTGCCCAGCGGCACCAGCGTACGAGTATCATCACCAATCGCGCCGCTGACAGCCAGCCACGGCAACGTCAACAGAGCCGCGCAGATCAGACCGGCGCTCGCTGCTATCCATGCATGGCGCTGACCATCGAAGTGGCTGGCACTGTTATGGCCTGCCAATACGCAGAAAGCGGAAATCAGCAGCGCCTGTGCCAAATGTGAGCGAATATCAAAAATCCAGTGCAATACAAAAGCCAGCGCCA
>CAZUVA010000214.1:0-1945 GCA_964622755.1 uncultured Zetaproteobacteria bacterium | reverse complement strand
GCGCGAAACCGACCCAACCGACAGCAACCAGTGCCATCACCAGATTATCAATACCGGGGCCAAGCATAGCTGCCAGCGCAATTGCCAGCAGGATGCCGGGAAACGACAGCACGATATCGGCAACACGCATCAGAGCAGCATCCACCCAACCGCCCATCCATCCTGCCAACATGCCAATGGATATACCGACCATACCGCCGAATAACACCACAGTCAGACCAACCAGCAGGGAGAGCTGCAAGCCTTCGGATAGTCTCGCCAGCACATCGCGCCCCAGCGCATCGGTTCCCAGCAGGTGGGATACATTCATGCCGTTGAGAACCGCATCCAGGTCTATGGCATGGCCATCCAGCCCGGTAAATAGAGCGGCAAGCAGCACCATCAATGGTAAAGAGAGGCAGGCAGCAGCCAGCGAAACCGCCGACCTAGACACTGAAAAACTTCTGCATCATAAGCTTAGAAATCCAGAGGACTCTTGGCCTGCCGGATGCTCTGGCTCTGAACCGTATGCGTATAAATCATGGTTGTTTTCAAGTTGCTGTGACCCAATAATTCCTGAATGGTGCGAATATCGTAATTGGCCTGCAATAGATGCGAAGCAAAGCTGTGTCTGAATGTATGCGCGGTCGCCCGTTTGGAGATTTGCGCTTTCTGCACGGCCTTTTTAATTGCTTTTTGCAGATGCGTTTCATGCAGGTGGTAACGCCGATATTCATGTGAATCCGGCACATGCGTCAACGCTCTGGCCGGAAATAGCCACTGCCATGCAAGATCTCTGCCCGCACTATGATATTTCCGCTCCAGTGAATCTGGCAGAAAGACACCGGCATAACCGGAATCCAGATCCTTCTGATGCAACAGCTTTACCTTTTCAATCTGCGCCTTGAGCGCCGAAACCAACGCCTCTGGCAAGGGCACGCTACGATCCTTCTGCCCTTTGCCATCATGTACCGTTACTGTTTTCATCTCGAAATTCAAATCCTGAATACGGAGCTTCAGACATTCAAACAGCCGAAGGCCGCAGCCGTATAACAACTGCACGGCCAAATCATGCGGATCAGCCAGATGCTCAATAACCTTGTCCACTTCCTCACGCGACAATACCACAGGGATATAGACTTTGCGTTTGGCTCGCACGACCCCTTCAATCTGTTCAAATTCCTTCTCCAGCACATGCCGAAACAAAAACAGCAGCGCATTAAAAGCCTGATTCTGGGTTGAGGCAGCCACCTTCTTTTCGACTGCCAGTGATGTCAGAAACCCCTTCACATCCTCCATGCACAGCAATTCGGCATCTTTACTGCGCGTGAATGCCTGAAAACTTCTGACCCATGAACGATAGGCTTGCAATGTTTTTTTAGAATAGTGCCTGACTTTGATCGCCGAATTCAGCTTATCATAAACATGAACCCAGCTCGCACCCGCTAATTTCAAATCACGCGGATCAGGCTTGCCCAGTTTTTCCGGTCTTGTTGCATCAGAGGCATCTTCGAGGTGAGGATCATTGGAGGGTATTGAATGTTCCGCTTTGTCTCCACGATGAGTAGGAAGTATTTGATGGTATAGCACAATCGCAGCATGCGCCTGCCGACATGATGCTTCGCTCTGATTCTTTGAATTCAGCTTGGCGTGGAATTTGGAAAAACTCTGTTTATCAGCAGGTGAGCAATGATATTTATGGCAATAGTCGAGATAATAACGCAGCCATTTTTTATAATCATTGCGTTCAACACCACCGATTTTTCTTTGAGTCAACACAGCATCATAAGCCCGCAGCAACTCAACCGAAAAAGGCAACATTACCTGATATCCAAATATGAATATAATTCCATAACGAATGATATACAGTTAGATATTTCAAAAGCAAGCCATAATATGTCCCAATTCTTGCTCACAAGACGATATGCCTGTTATGCTATGCCGAAACAAGGGAATAAATAGTTAG
>CAZUVA010000213.1:0-1962 GCA_964622755.1 uncultured Zetaproteobacteria bacterium | reverse complement strand
CAGCTTCTTCGCGTTTGGCAGCAGCCTGAGCCCGGCGTAACAACGGAGATGGTTTATCGGACAGTTCGGTCAGTCGGGTGGTCAGGGAACGAATGATGCGTTCCTCAAGACTGATGGCATGTTCCAGTGTGTTGATGGCTTCGGGACTGCCGTCGGTGACCAGCAGGATGTAGTTGCCACGCTTACGGTTGGCAATGGAATAAGCCAACGGACGTGAACCCCAGTTTTCGCGTTTAACAATGCGACCACCGACTTTTTCAACTTTGACGATCAGATCATCGGTCAGTGCTTCGGTGTTTTCCTGAGAGATGTCAGGGTTAACGATAAAAATAGTTTCGTAATACAAACGGCGCTCCTTTCGGTGTACTTACGTACGCCCCGGTACGATTAAGCGCGTCCGGAGCAAGGTATGTTTCTGCCAGTTACCTGTACAGAGCGGCGCATGATATGCAGTAAAACAACGAATGCAAGCGGTGTGATGGGGCGTTGCAATGGCTGAGAGGTGATGGTCGTGAAATCAGGATAAATGATACAGTGCTAATCGTTATTCAATACTGCTAAAATGAGTGATTCTGTCACCTCCCTCGTTTTTTGAAGCGTTGAGCGCTACGCCTGCCATATTGAGGAGTTCATCAATATCTGCTGATATATTTTCCCTGTTCAGCTGATTTGCATGAATGGTGGCTGCTCCGATATTTAAATCTGCTCCCATTGTATGAGTGATTCTTTTTACACTATTGCATATCCGCTCAGCCAGAATGATTGAAGCATTCTTGTCTGTGTAGGGGAGTAGTACGGAAAATTCCGCATCGACAAACTGCCCGACAAAATCCGAACCGCGCACGTTTTGTGTTACGTCATCATGTATCTCCTGTATAGCAGCAACATCGAGAATTC
Source organism: uncultured Zetaproteobacteria bacterium (assembly GCA_964622755.1). GTDB lineage: Bacteria > Pseudomonadota > Zetaproteobacteria > Mariprofundales > Mariprofundaceae > Mariprofundus. The sequence continues at coordinate 1,065 of CAZUVA010000213.1, read as the reverse complement.
TGATAGAACTTTCAGAGTGATCTGTCGGAGCATTGATATTAATTCGCAACAGTGATGTAGCTGTTCCTTTTCTGGCTGCCAGGTTGAGAACGGATTGGATATTGAGGTACAGCTGCGCATGCTTGTTTTCTGTTTGCGGAAAATGGCCGGATGTCTGAAAAGGCCATTCCTGGAACTCGGGAATACCATCATAAATGTTGTACCATGGAGCCTTGTAGCGGGTGAATATATGTTGAGCCGGCCGAACTCCAGGGTCATCGTCGATGGTGCCCATGCAGAAAATGTAATAATTCTGATCGTCGCGTTTGGCGTAGATATGTGAGCCACAGCTGGAACAAAAATAACGTTTTTTCCCCGCAGATGATTCGTAAAACCGGAGCAGGTCTTTCCCCGCTGTGAATGTCATATCTTCCAGCTTTACAGGTGCAACAGAAGCGAAAGCCGAGGCATGTGCTTTGCGACAGGTTGGACAGTGGCAATGGGTGATTGGCCCTGTCACAGCCTGGATTTCATACATCACCTTTCCACACAGGCAGCTTCCTTTAACCATAAGTCTCTCCTTTCAGCAGCTCGTGGAAATCTTTTTACGCTGCGTGGGCATAGTTCGCCAGTCCTTATCCGGAATCACCCCTGCCAGTGACCGGAACGGCAAGCATTGCAAGGCACATCGATTCGGGAAAAGTATACCAATCAATTCATTCTTTATAATTGCCCAATACGCAGTATTTGGTGAACGTAGTGGCATCGTTAGCAGTCCATTCGCCTTTGGGCTTTTGTTTCATGGTATCACACCATGTTTTTGTACCGGGTTCCGCCGAACAGCCGGAAAAAGAGAGTGCGATCAATAACGTAAAAATAGTAACCAGCAATTTTTTCATGTTTATTTCTCCTGATTAACCCGCATTATTCATAAATGCTGCCGCACCCTTGCTTGTTCCTTTGCCCGCAACGAATCCTTGCTCAGGTGTCCGTAAACATGGCTACGCCCGGTTTCGCAAAAATCCGTTGCGAACAAAGGCTAGGCGCAATCATTACGGCGATTCATGAATAATGCGGGTTAACAGC
>CAZUVA010000212.1:0-2017 GCA_964622755.1 uncultured Zetaproteobacteria bacterium | reverse complement strand
TAATGCATATGTAGTAACGCTGGTTGATCATTCGAAATCAACATTTGCCGTGCAACACGCGTGTCACATTTGCATGTTACGCTGTGCCGAAATATGACACTAAGTGACGGTACAATATGCATGCACCTTTTGCTTTTGGCATCATCGTTTTAATTTTCGTCCCATTATTGGTTTATAAAATCTGGATTCGTCTCAGGTTATCACGGGCCAAACATGCTTCTCTGGGGGGGCATTCCAAATGGTCCAGGCTAATTGCCGGTCAGATTCCCTTTTTTGAGTATGACGAACAGCAGTTCTTCAGTAGTGACGGCGCACCTGAAAACATAAGTGTTCAGAGGCGGGAAGCCTTTCATCAGCTGGCCTGTTTGCTGAGGGATAAATCCCCCAAAAGCATTGCTTTCAACGAATCTCTGGAATCTTCTGTTTCGGATGTGCACTTCACCAATGCTTATCGAGTTCCCTTTCCTTATCGCAACCATGTGCAAAAATATTTGAAACTTGGTGCAATCGTTGAAGAAACTGAAGGTGTCCGGATGAAAGATATGGACGGCAACTGGAGTTATGATCTGAGCGGTTCTTATGGCGTTAATGTGTTCGGCTACGATTTTTACAAGGATTGCATGGAAAAGGCTTGGGAAAAGGTGAAAAAACTGGGGCCTGTTCTGGGGTCTTATCATCCGGTGATACGGGAAAATGTTGAGAAACTAAAAAATATTTCAGGACTGGATGAAGTATCTTTCCATATGTCCGGTACAGAGGCGGTGATGCAGGCCGTGCGTCTGGCTCGTTATCATACCGGTAAAACCCATCTCGTCAGGCTGTGCGGAGCTTATCACGGGTGGTGGGACGGCGTTCAGCCGGGTATCGGTAATGAGCGCAAAACCAGTGATGTGTATACCCTGAGTGATATGAGCGAGGCCACGCTGAAGGTGTTGGAAACGCACAATGATATTGCCTGTGTACTCATTAATCCTTTACAGGCACTGCATCCGAATGCAAATGCGGCAAGCGACACCGCATTGATCAGCAGTGACCGTAGCGCTGCATTTGACCGGGAAGCTTATACACGCTGGCTGCACCAGCTGCGCGATGTGTGCGCGCGTCGTTCGATTGTCTTGATATTTGATGAAGTATTTGCCGGCTTCCGGCTGGCTTATCGTGGTGCCCAAGAGTACTACAATGTTCAGGCCGATATGGTCACGTATGGAAAAACTCTGGGTGGTGGATTGCCGGTGGGGGTGTTGTGCGGCAAGCATGTGTTGATGAAACGGTTTACTGATGATCAGCCACTGAAGGTTTCTTTTGCACGCGGCACATTTAATTCGCATCCCTATGTGATGGCAACCATGAACGAATTTTTGAATCGTATTGAACTGCCTGAATATCAGCATCTGTATCAGCAACTCGATGTTGTGTGGAATGAGCGGGTCTATCAGTTGAATCATCGGTTCAAGCAAGCCGATTTGCCGATTCGCATTGCCAATTTATCATCGGTATGGACGATTCTTTATACCCGACCATCGCGTTATAACTGGATGTACCAGTATTATCTGCGAACCGAGGGCCTCACATTAAGCTGGATTGGCACAGGCAGGGTCATCATGAGTCTTAATTTCAGCGATGACGATTACCTGCAAGTGATGAATCGCTTTGTCAGCGCTGCAGAAAAAATGCAGCAGGGTGGCTGGTGGTGGCAAAACCCGGAACTGACCAATAAGTCCATTAAACGACAAATGCTGAAAGACATACTGCGCGCACGTTTTTCGCTATTGAAGCCAGCTTCACGCAGTTCCAGGCATCGGGTTGATCACAATCCGGTCGAGGGATTGTGATCCCATGATCGATTTTGTGAGTAGCAAAACAAGCACGTTTCGTAAATCGCTACAACATGAATTCAATCAATATCTGGATCAGGCCACAAACAGCATCCCACTGAAGGATTGCCTTCGCATGGATCTGCATTGCCATGATTTCAACAGTAATGTGCCGGATGAATTATGGGGCCGCATTCTGGGCT
>CAZUVA010000211.1:0-2032 GCA_964622755.1 uncultured Zetaproteobacteria bacterium | reverse complement strand
GAAAATCTTCCACGGCCTCAAAAAATACCCGGTGCAGATTGCCGATTTCAACATCGATATGGGCATCGGTTTTATCTGTGACAGAAGCAGCGCCCATTTCAACCCGAACACCATTTTCACTACGGCTGGCTTTAACAGTTCGGTCAGCCAGTGCAATAGAAGCCTGATCCTTGCCGGTTTCCTGCATTAACAACTTACCGATACAGCGCAGACCATTGCCGCAGTTGGCTGCTTCTGATCCATCATTGTTAAAAATACGCATGGCAGCATCGGCCTGTTCGGCAGCTTGCAGTACCAGTAGCTGATCGCAACCAATGCCGTAACGACGTTCCGTAATCGTACGGACAAATGAATCACTTAACTCCGGTAGTTCATTTTGCAGACCATTGAGAATAATAAAATCATTGCCTTGAGCCTGCATTTTGGTGAAAGGGAGAGTTTTCATTTGCTGTGTTCTACTTCTACTGTGGTGTAAACACCGCCACGTACGTTGAATATGGCGGTAACCTTGATTTGGCGCGGGTCGAGCAATGCGATCAGGTCGCCCGCAATCATATTGGTGACCTGTTCATGGAAATGGCCCTCATCTCTGAAACTCCAGTAATAGAGTTTGAGTGATTTGAGTTCGACGCACGACTGATCCGGCACATAATCCAGCTTGATCTCGGCAAAATCCGGCTGGCCGGTTTTGGGGCAGAGGCAGGTAAATTCGGGTGAATCAATGCGGATATGATAATCGCGTTCCGGATTCGGGTTTTCGAATGTCTCCAGATGCCGGGTTGGCCTATTCTTCATAGCGCCCAGTTTTTCGTTCATGGATTGAACCTCATGCTTTCAATAATATCCGAATAAATCCGGGTCAGTACTTCCAACTCACTCACGGCAACCTGTTCTCCGACCTGATGGATGGTGCTGTTGGTGGTGCCCAGTTCTGCAACGGGCACGCCGGCTGCAGCCAGAAAACGGCCATCGGATGTGCCGCCGCCGGTATCGCGTAATGTATCCATGCCTGTGACCCGTTGAATGCTGGTGCACACCTGATCGAGGAAAGGGCCGTCCGGTGTGGAAAATGCGGTGGCGACATGATCGAAATCGAGGCTGGTTTCGCAATCCGTACATGCAGCTTCAATCACCGCCTTGATTTCATCAAAATCATTGCCCGGATTATAACGGATATCGAGAAACGCCTCGCACAGACCCGGAATCACATTGGATGCGCCGGTGCCGCTATTGAGATTGGTGATCTGGCAGGAAGTGGCAGGAAAACCGTCAGCAGCCTCGCCCCAGTCAATGGCGGCAATGCGGGCCAGAGCCGGTGCGGCGCGATGAATCGCATTGTCGGCATCCTGTGGATAAGCTGAATGTCCCTGTTTACCGAGGAAAGAGGCTCGAACCTGTACCACGCCGCGACGGCCGCGCCGAATCGTATCACCAACGTTTTCCGAGCAGGAGGGTTCACCAACAATCACCGCATCCGGCAGGGAATTATTGGTTTGCATGTATTCGACCATACGGATGGTGCCGTCAATCGAGTCACCTTCTTCATCAGATGTAATCAACAGCTGAATGGTGGGTATAGGTGTATATTCCCCACAGACTTGGGCTACTGCTGCAATCCAGCAAGCCACTGCGCCTTTCATATCCTGGGCCCCGCGCCCGTGCAGGATGCCATCCACGATTTCGGCAGAAAACGGCGGATGTTCCCACTTTCCCACCGGCCCGGTTGGCACAACATCGGTATGACCGGCAAAAGCCAGTGTGCCGTTTAATTCGCCCGGACGCGCATAGATGCTGTTGGTGATACCGCCGGTATCTACACAGGTGCGTACAAAGCCGAGAGGGGCCAGTAACGATTCGATATAATTCTGGCAGCCATTGTCATCGGGTGTGATCGAGGCGCGCTGAATGAGTTTAACAGCAATGGTTGTGGCAATGTCAGACATGACGGAACCCTAGAGCCTGTCCACATAAAATCCAGCCGAAGCGGGCGGTACTCCAAGGCAATCGCATTAAAACATTATTGCCCAGTGAC
>CAZUVA010000210.1:0-2039 GCA_964622755.1 uncultured Zetaproteobacteria bacterium | reverse complement strand
GTAATGTGGTTTCCGATCATTGGCTCTGGCACATGTATGATACGGTCAAAGGTTCAGATTATCTGGGTGATCAGGATGCCATTGAATATATGTGCCGCGCGGCACCATTGGTGGTCAAGGAACTGGAACATTTTGGTCTGCCTTTTACCCGTCAGGAGGATGGGCGGATTTATCAGCGCGCCTTTGGCGGCCAGATGCGGGAGTTTGGCGAAGGCGGTTTAGCCAAGCGTGCCTGCGCCGTGGCGGATCGAACCGGCCATGCGATTCTGCACACCCTGTATCAGCAGAATCTGCGTGCAGGCACCCATTTTTATCAGGAGTTTTTCGCGCTCGATCTAATCACCGATGACGATGGTTGTCAGGGCGTCATGGCATGGGATATCGCCAAAGGCGAGTATCATTTGTTTCAGGCCAAGGCGGTGATTTTGGCTACCGGCGGGGCAGGACGCATTTTCAAGGTGACGACCAACGCCCATATTTGCACCGGCGATGGGGGCGCGCTGGCTTTGTCTGCCGGATTGCCGATGGAAGATATGGAATTTTTTCAGTTTCACCCCACCGGCATTGCCGATGTCGGGCCGCTGATTACCGAAGGCGTTCGCGGCGAGGGCGGTTATTTGCTCAACTCCGAGGGCGAGCGTTTTATGGAGCGCTACGCGCCGACTGCCAAGGATCTGGCCAGCCGCGATGTAGTATCGCGCGCCATTGCGCTGGAAGTGCGCGAAGGACGAGGTTGCGGCCCGAACAAGGATTACGCCCTGCTTAAACTGGATCATCTGGGGGCGGATTTGATTCTGTCCAAACTGCCCAATATCCATGAACTGGCGCTGCGTTTTGCCGGCGTGGATTGCACCAAGGAACCGATTCCTGTGCAGCCGACGGCGCATTATACCATGGGTGGTATTCCCTCCAATCGCTTCGGCGAAGTAGTGTATCGGCAAGACGAAGATCCGGAAACGCCATATCCCGGCCTGTATGCCATTGGCGAGGCGGCTTGCGCTTCGGTGCATGGCGCGAATCGTTTGGGCTGCAACTCACTGCTGGAAATTATTGTGTTTGGAAGGGCTTGCGGCAATCAGGTGATGAAGCGGTTGAAGCAGCATCGTTATCATCCAAGCCTCGATAAGGATTGTTGGCAGAAGGGCGTGGGTCGCGTCGAAGCCTGGCTGAACAGGAATGGGAAGCGTAAAGGGAATAAAATATCGGATATTCGTTCACGCATGCAGAGTATTATGCAGGAGCATTTCAGCGTGTATCGCACTGAATCCGTGATGCGCGAAGGCGTGGAACGGCTGGAGTCGCTGGCCGCCGAACTGCCGCATGCTACTATTACAGACGGACACCGAATTTTTAATACGGAACTGATTGAAGCGATGGAGCTGGAAAATCTGATGTCGCTGGCGCGTTCGGCTGCGGCGGGCGCATTGGCGCGCACAGAAACGCGCGGCGCGCATGCCCGCGATGATTTCCCCGAACGCGATGATGTCGATTGGTTGAAACATACGCTGGCGAGCATGAAGCATGGTCAGATTTCGCTGGATTATAAGCCGGTGAGAATGCAGCCGATGACGGTGGAATCATTTCCGCCCAAAAAGAGGGTGTACTGATGAGCGAGATGATTAAACTCTCTGTCTTTCGTTATGATCCCGAACAGGGTGACAAGCCAACGATGCAAGCCTATGAAGTGCCGGTGACGGGGCCGGGCATGAAATTGCTCGATGCGCTTAATTATATTAAGTGGCAACTCGATGGCACATTAACCTATCGTCGTTCCTGCGGCGAAGGCGTATGCGGTTCCGATGGTCTGAATATCAATGGTGTCAACGGTCTCGCCTGCATTACGCCGATCACAGGCTTGAAACAGCCAATCCATGTGCGGCCATTGCCGTCTATGCAGGTGATTCGTGATCTGGTGGTGGATATGGATCATTTCTTTGATCAGTACCGCCAGATTCAACCATGGTTGAAAACTGAAACACCGACACCGGAACATGAGCGTTTACAATCACCGGAACAACGGGCTGAACTGGATGGGTCAT
>CAZUVA010000209.1:0-2040 GCA_964622755.1 uncultured Zetaproteobacteria bacterium | reverse complement strand
TCCATTTCTGCTCATCTTCAGCCATGCGCATAGCTTCCAGACCGATAGTCATACCAAAGAGCATGCCACCGGCTGCCGTAGCATGCCAGCCATGCGTGTTTACCCAGTGACATAGCAATAGGAAAGCGACCGTCATCGGGCCGAAAATCAGAAACTGCATCCAGAACGAACGCCCCCTGCCCAGTTTCAGCCACAGGAATACCGGCACGACAAACCATAAACGGCGCTTGCGATAACCCTGCCAGCATAGCGCGGCAATTAGTGCGAGCATAGCGAAGTCCAGTGCCAACATTATGATTTATCCGCAATCCGGCACTGGCATGCCGCACCAGACGTCAACAACCGAAGCACAATCCACAGGATCGGCCAGCTGTGCCAGAACAGGTCAAAGATATCGACCGGTTTGACCAGCGCACCATCGAGCAGCATGCGTACTTTCTCAAATAAATGAGGCTCGGGCGTCACCGGCAGCGAACCCAGCAGTAGGGCCGCAATAATCAGCATGCCCATCGACGGGCAATGCAACCAACTGATAAAGCGTTTCATGATTCGGAAAACTCCTCGAATGCCTGCATCGCTTCAGCCGCATACATCAGAGAGGGGCCGCCGCCCATATAAATCGCCATACCCAGCGTTTCAGCCAGCTCTTTGCGTGTCATACCCAGCGCAATCAATGCCTTGACATGGAAACCGATACAGCCTTTGCAATGACAGGCTACACCGATGGCCAGCGCGATCAGTTCCTTGGTCTTCTTGCTCAGCGCACCATCTTCCAGTGCCGCCCCGGCCATGGCCGAAAAGCCCTGCATCACATCGGGAATATCTCTGCGAATTCCGCCAATACTGGCCGATAGTTCAGACGTTAGCTGTTGATAATTTTCCGACATTTTTATCTCCTTTCATTGGGCCAACTGTCATCCCCGAATGCCTCTATCGGGGATCTATGCCTGATATAGATTCCCAATAAAACCCCTCGGGAATGACGACCCCTTTACCTGTCCTCAGTGAAATTCTCTTATTTCAGTCGTTCAATGCCCATGCGTTTCAGGAATGCTTTTTCAATAAACGGCTCGGATACGCCCGTTTTCATCTTGTGCATAAAATATTTCTCAAACCCTACCTTGGCGACATGCACCCACTTGCCACCTTTGGCCCAGACTTTATTGCGCGGCGGAATCTGCGGATAGGCCACCAGCGCCACGCCACCATCACCGAAATCAGCCAGACAGATCGCACCCCATGTGCCACTCTTTTCAGGTGCTTCGCCTTTCAGATCGTGGATAATATTATGCACAATTGCTGTGGTCATCGTTTCAATCATAAAACCGGTCTTCGGCGTGCCGATTGGAATCGGTGTTGCTTCAACCGGTGGAATGGCCACAATTACGCCAGTGCCGAAGATGTTTTTGAATGTCGGATTCTGTTGATACTCATTAATCGCAACAAAGCCCATCGGATTCACCAGACCTTCGCATTCAGCCACCGGGCCAACGCCACGGAAGGGCGGCATGAGCATAACAAAGGTGTGATCCAGCGAACCGGATGCAATCACTTCTCCATGACGATCCACCTCTTCATAATCCAGCGTATGTTCGTGGATAGCGCTGGTTTTACAGTTGGTGATGAATTTGATATCACGTTTTCTGAGTTCCGATTCCAGCATGCCCTTGGAATCTTCCACGCCACCCAGGCCCAGATGACCGATATACGGCTCCGGTGTAATAAAGGTCATCGGCACCTTGTCGCGAATCTTGCGGCGACGCAGTTCGGTATCGAGAATCATGGCAAATTCATAAGCAGGACCAAAACAGGATACGCCCTGCACCGCCCCCACCACAATCGGGCCGGGGTTTTTGCAGAACTCTTCAAAGGCATTGTACGTTTCCACCGCATGATCGACATGGCAAATTGAATGGCTATGCCCTTCCGGCCCCATGCCCGGAATTAGTTCAAAGGCCAGGCGCGGGCCGGTAGCGACAATCAGATAATCGTAATCCAGATTTTTTCCGTTGCCGAGACGCAACCTGTTCTCGTCGGCCA
>CAZUVA010000208.1:0-2045 GCA_964622755.1 uncultured Zetaproteobacteria bacterium | reverse complement strand
TCAATTCGTTGCTGCATATTGATCAGCAAACGACACGTTTCGACAGACGTGTCGGTGAAAAAGGCTGGCGTTTTGATATTCACCCTTATTTAGAGATTCCATGGGAACTGGCTGGCGGTGGTATTAACGCAACATTCACAGCGGGCTCGCATTATACTCGCTACTGGTTACAGCAATCCGCGAAAAATGACAGGACGCCGAATCGAACAACCGGTGAAGCCAGTCTTGAAGTGCGCTCCGACTTTGAATCTATTTACGACAATAAAACACTGCGCCATGTGATTTCACCTATTGTTCGTTATGATTATATTTCTGCACCCAATCAATCATTATTGCCGAACTTCGACTCCGGTTTTGGCCGGCTCACACTGGCCAATCTGTTTTCCGGCAACCGTTTTACCGGTTATGACCGCATAGAGCGCATCAATCGTTTCAGTCTGATGCTCGAAAGTAAACTGCAATCAAAGAATATCGAAACAACTGCAGTGCGGGATGTTCTGACTACCCGAATCGGCACTGCCTATGATCTACTACAGCAAAGTGTAGATAACCGCTTGCAAGCGGCACCTACACGTCCGTTTTCCAACCTGCTCGGAGATATTATGTGGAGCCCTGTGGCAGGCATCAATATTTCTGCTACCGGACAATACGAAACGGCAAAGCATTTTCTGGCGACCATGACAACAGCTATTGATCTGTCAGCATCTGGCAACAAGTTGCATGCTGGCTACACATTCACCGATAAACGATATGCCCTTGCTGCAAAATTAGTTGATATAAGCGGTACCTTAAACCTGAACCCGCGCTGGCAAGCTAAAGGCCGCTGGCAGTTCGATATATTACGTAAATTATCACAACAAACGTCCGTCGGCCTGCAATACAATCATGCTTGCTGGAGACTTGGTGTAGAAGGATACCGCATCAATCGACGTAGCGGCACCACTACAACATCCAATTTTGGCTTCCATCTATTGCTCGAATTCAAGGGGCTGGGTAGCGTTGGTTCCTGATTGTGATTTGATTTTTCGAAAAATCTTTCCCCACGTCACTGGAGATTTCATGCACTTCCCCGTTTTGTTAGCTACCTTGCTATTGGTTACTCTGCCCGTTAGGGCAGAACCTATCGACAGCATTGCCGCTATTGTTAATAACGAAGCCATTACCTGCTATGAAATTCAGCAAGATACGGAAAATACACTCAAACAATTGCGCCAGTCCGGTTCAACCACGCTGCCATCGACAGTCGCTCTCAAACAACGTGCGCTGAACGCCCGTATCGTTAAAACCCTGCAAATGAATGAGGCTCGAAAACTCGACTTAAAAGTCAGCAAGGAAGAACTGGACAAAGCTATTGAACGTGTGGAATCCAGAAACGGAATGCTTCCGGGTCAATTGGAAGATGCACTGAAACAGCAGGGGGGTAATTTTGAGGAGTTCAAAGAAAATCTGCATGATCAACTTCTGATCAGCAAATTGATTAACATCGCTGTACGCAGCAAACTGCAAACCTCTGAAGAATCGATCCGTGAATATTACCGGAAATATATGGCTGAAACCAAACATCGTCGGGAGGTACAACTTGGTCATATTTTTATTTCTCTTCCCACTGAACCCACGCCCGAATTATTGGCCAGCATGCGTAATAAAGTTCATGACATCCACCAGCAGTTGGTGAACGGGAAAGATTTTGCCAGGCTGGTTGCCGTTTATTCAGAGGCTCCTGACCGACAGCAACAGGGTGTCATGGGTTGGTTTACTCAAGGAGCCATTACGCAACGATTTGCTCCGGCACTGGAATTGCCACTGCATGGCTTGACGGAACCCATCCGCACGCCTTCCGGCTTTCATATTCTAAAGGTATTGAACGAACGCTGGCAGGAAGCGGAACAAGTCGGCGCCAGTTATGATGAAGTGCATGCGCGCCATATTCTGTTGCGAATCCCTACGCTTGCCGATGAAGAAGATAAAACCAAAATCCTTAGTCGCGCTGAAGATATCGCCAGCGAAATGAAGGATGCCAGTGACGAAGCCTTTAGCACCAGAGC
>CAZUVA010000207.1:0-2063 GCA_964622755.1 uncultured Zetaproteobacteria bacterium | reverse complement strand
GAACAACTGCATGATGACTCAGCCTATGCATTTCGCGTGATTAAGCGGATGTTCAGCCTGTGCAGAAAAGGTGTGGCGTTTAATCTGCTTGATGCGCGGCATCTGGTAGCGCATGACTTGCACAGTCAAACGCCGGAACATGTATTGGCTTTTTGCCGGGGAATGTGCCCCAGTTGCGTATTGCATGATGAATATTTGAATAATGATTTCTCTATTTATATGCTGAAGCCTTTCCAGGGAAGCGCTGATTAAAGATGGTTTGATGAAACTGCAATGAAAAATGGGCGAGTCCAAGGCAAAGATTGTAAGTCATAGCATCGCTATGGCTTGCAATCTTTAACGCAGAAATCGTTCGTTTTGGATGCAGGAATGCGAATCATGCTTTGATCAGCGCTTTCCTAGGTGCTTTCAATCCGAAAGTATAGTCACAGGCTGCTGTTACTCTTTAGACAAAGACTCCTGGCGCATTTTGTAGTCACGGGAGCGGTGAACCTTGAATATCCGGGGCAATTTTGCGATAGTGCTTCCCGAAGATGATTCATCTTTGGTCTCCCTTCCGCCGGACTGGCACCGTCGGCACGACCGGAATTAGTGTTAACAGGCCTTGATTTCTAATGATAGAGCATTGTCAGTAAATCTGTGTGAGGGGTATAATGTCTGACCAAGAAAAGACCGAAAAGCAGCGTGGTTTTGATCGATTTCCTCTGGATTTTTCAGTCAGGATTACCGGTTTGTCCCCGTCTAACGTACCATTTTCCGATTATGGAGAAATGAACAATATTTCTGGCAGTGGCGTATGTTTTATAACACGGCATCCGGAATGGTATTCGGTGGGGCAAGAGTTGGTTCTTCATGTGTGTCTGCCGGGGACGGACCAATTGGATGCCGGTATGGAATCCAGTGGTACTGTCGTATGGGTGTTTTCTGGCCAAAGTGATGGCCATGACATTGAGCAAACTCAGGTTGGAATATCTATGGATGGCTGCATGTCGTTTGAAACCAGTAATTCTCAACAGGGCGACAACTCAGCGCTATGAAAATCCCCCGCCAGTTTAGAGATGTTGAACAGACCAGTTATGTTCTGATCGGTTTTATCCCATATCTGCTTGCACTGTATTTGATCATATCACTGGATATTAAAGTGACCGTGACCATTCTGATTGTTGCTGCTATAGCATTGGTTGCCCATTTGATCGGCTTTTCCGTGATTCGAAAATTCGGGCAGCAATTAAAAACGGTGTGTGACAGCACCAGCAAGGCATTGTCTTCCAAGTTAAGGACATCGATTGAAATCAAGGAAAATACTCCGGAGGAACTGAGCAATATCGTCAATTCTTTTAATGTCATGCTGCTCGAATCCCAACGCTCGGCTCGTAATTTTCAGGAAATGACAACCAAAATGATGCTTTATAGCCGGGATATTGAGAAATATCAGAAAAGGCTGAGAGAAGAAGGGCTGTCCCGGCATCGGCTGAGCCGTTATGTCGGCCAGGATTTGGTCAACAAGATTGTCAATTCGAATGAGGATACCCCACTGCAGAATAAAAGGCAGATGGCGACCATTCTATTTGCCGATATCCGTTCATTTACAGCTATTTCCGAAAATCTTGAGCCTGAAGTGACTATCAATATGCTCAATGAATATTTTGATGCCATGGTGAATATCATCTTTAAACACTATGGCGTGCTCGATAAATTTGTTGGTGATGAGTTGATGGCAACATTCGGGCTGCTGGATTCTGTAGAAAATGGACCGATCAATTCTCTGAAGGCAGCCATTTCGATGCAGAATAGCATGAACAGTCTGATGGAAGAATTCAGAAAGAAAGGTTATCCGGTTTTCGAAATTGGCATAGGTATCAATTGCGGTGATGTGGTGATGGGCAATCTTGGTTCAAAAAATCGTATGGATTATACGGTTATCGGCGATACGGTAAATGTGGCTGCCAGACTGGAACAGATAGCTGAAGGACGGAGTATTATCGTCGGAGAAGCAGTGCATGAGCGATGTGGCCATTTAATTACGATGCAGCCAAAGGGAGCGATTAAGGTAAAAAATCGTA
>CAZUVA010000206.1:0-2098 GCA_964622755.1 uncultured Zetaproteobacteria bacterium | reverse complement strand
CGTCTGGAGGTGGCACGCAGTGCATCGACTTCCGCCTCAATAGAAAAATCATCTTTTTGAATACGAACAGGTTCCACTTAACCCCCGGAGAATGGCGGCATCATAGCCACTTCATCGTCTGCTTTGACTGGCGCATTCATATCATGAATCTGGCGCTGGTTCACAGCTATCAACAACGGTTTGTAACCATCACAGCCGACTGCATTGACCACATCTGCAACGCTCATATCTGCGTCCACAGCCAATACCACGTCACGGCATCCCATTTTCTCGGCAATCGCACCAAAAAACAGGATTTTAATTACTTGATCCTGTTCCACATCAGTCCAATCCGTCTTGCAAGCTTTTGAGACGTAGTTGATAAGCCTTGGCTCTCTGCGTATCTCCGGCATGGTTTTCGATCTCCACTAGCGCCGTTAAACAATCCAGTTGTCCTCTGGTATCTTCCAGTTTCTGGTAAATCACAAGTGCTCGCTGCAATGACCTGCGGCGATCATTTATGGGAACCTCCAGCTTGGTGTAAAACAGCAGTGCGTGCGCAATTAAACGTGGAGAACCCACTCGTCTGAACAGGACGAGCGATTCTTGCACTTCTCGTTTAGCACGCTCCATGTCCTGTTTTTCCATCGCCAGCATCGCCAGCCCCAAATGCGCCTGCCCTTGATACAACAGACCCGGACGAAACTTCCCGCTCTTTTTCAACACAACATTATATTCCTGTTTCGCCACATTCCGGCGCTGCTGTTTTTGCGCCAGGCTGGCAGCCGCCAGATGTACATCCACCGGATACTTCGCCGCAAGTACATCCGGTTGCCACATATTTTCATGTTCCAGTGCTTTGCCTGTCTGAATGGCCAATAATATCCAGGCCAGCCGGGCACGAATGTCGCCTACCGGGTCATCGGCCCGTTTGGCAACACCCCGCGCTTCGCTAAAGTCGTGTAGTGCTTCCTGGTATCGTTCTGCGGCCGCATTGGCGGTTCCAAGATTGTACCATTGCTGCGCTACAAGATGCTGATCATCAGCAAGTTGGGCTTCTTTCAGCGCTCGTTCAAAGACATTCCTGGCATAATCCCATCGTTCACGTTGCATGGCAAAGATACCGGCATCAGTCAGGGTTTTTGCCCTCTTCACATATGGATTCTGCACCGTTTCATCGGCTATCTTGTGAGATTCGCCACCACATGCGGACAGCAGTGCAACAACCACAATCCAAACAGGAAGATATTTCACGGCCGCATATCCAGTCCGGGTGGAGCGATCTCTTCGTCGCCCTGTTCAACCGGTTTCACCGTACCACCAAATAGCCATGATCCGCGCAAGCCTTTGATCATTAACCGCATCTCTTCAAGTGTACGTCTGGATTCCTGAGCCAGGCCCGGCAGCTCCGGCGTCAGTTCCTCCATATCTGCGGCGATGTTGGTTAGTGAAGCCGCCATCTCATCGAGGCGTCCAATCAGCATATTGACTTTCCTGATGGTTTCAGGCCCCTCTTTACCCAGACCGTGCGTCAATGGTTCGATATCTTCCAGAATTCTGGCCATCTGATTCAGAGAGACTGACAAATGCTCAACCGTCTTGTTTTCCACCATCTGGCGAGTCAGTTTCTGAAGCTGGCTTGCGGCCTCAGTCGTTGCCTGTAGTGCCCGCCTGATAGACCCTTCCTGCATGCCCTCGCTGGCCAGACGGAAATTTCTCATGACCAGATGGACATCGCCATCTGGATTATTCAGCCACTTGGATAACACCACTAGTTCACGTAGCAGGGTATCCGCATTTGCCACCGCCGGCTTGAGATCATGCAATAGCTGTTCGAACGAAGCCTCCGTTTCGTATGTGACAGTTCCCTGATTCTGAAGACCCGGAGCGCCTTCCTTGCCACCTGTGATCTCAACGATTCCTTCGCCGATCAGGCCTTCCTTAATCAGGCGCGCCGAAGCACCTTCGTGCAACATGCTCCGGTAATGATCCAGAAGCCGCAGGCTAACCCGCACCTTGCCATGGGCTCCCAGTTCAATATCACGCACATGCCCGATTGCGAAACCCTGAAATTTGACTTCCTGACCAAGGAAGAATGACGTCGCCGTAGGTGGGTACA
>CAZUVA010000205.1:0-2185 GCA_964622755.1 uncultured Zetaproteobacteria bacterium | reverse complement strand
AAGCCTATACAAATCGAGCATAAGTAATTGGAATAATGCTACTTTCAAGGCGCCGTCTCTTTTGTAAATCAGTAAGCCATCCAAAGATAAACCAAGCATGTAGAACACCATATTGCAGTAGAATCAATAGTTTGAACTAAATCTTTCTAACCCGGAAAGAGCGTCCTTTTAAGGTGCCTTTGTTGAGTTTGTTAAGGGCGATTTTTAGAATGGATTGATTGACTGCGACATAGGCCCAATTGTCTAGGATATGGATTTTTCCTACTTGCTGACCGTTGATATCATTTCCTGAAGTTAATGCGCCGAGAATATCGCCAGGACGTATTTTTTGCTTTTTGCCGCCGCCGATTTGTAGTGTGGACATAAGCGGTTTGGCGGGGCGTTGATCGAGCTGACTGGCATCAGGCAGGGCTTCGCTGTGGATTGGGCTTTTGATGTAATCGCTTAACATGGTGAGTTGGTATGTGTTGCCATTGTGTAGTGTGAAGGCAGCACCCTTACTGCCAGCACGACCGGTACGGCCAATGCGGTGTACATAGGTTTCCGGTTCATGCGGCAGTTTGAAGTTGAAGACGGCATCAAGTGCATCAATATCGAGGCCACGCGCGGCCACATCGGTGGCAACGAGGATCGATATACTTTTATTGGCAAAGCGAATCATGGTTTGATCGCGCTCCCATTGTTCGAGATCACCATTGATGGGCAGCGCACTAAAACCCTGATTGGTGAGTTGCTGGCTGATTTCCAGGGTTTCCTTTTTGGTGTTGCAGAAAACAACACTGGACTCCGGTTGATGTTTTAATAGCAGCAAGCGCAGGGCTGTCATGCATTGTTGAAAATCAGTTACTTCATAAAAATGTTGCGAAATCGTATTGCTATCGTGGGTGGATTCCACTTTTACCATGATCGGTTTAAGCATAATACGTTTGACAACCGCTTTGATTTGATCAGGAAAAGTGGCGCTGAATAACAGTGTTTGTCGCCATTTTGGTATTTGATCGACAATATTATCCACTGAAGCTTGAAACCCCATATCCAGCATGCGGTCAGCTTCATCGAGTACCAGCGTGTTCACATGTTGAAGGTTGATGCTGCCCCGCCCCAAATGATCTTCGATGCGGCCGGGGGTGCCGACAATGATATGAGCACCATGTTGCAGCGAGGCCAGTTGAGGGCCGAATGGCATGCCACCACACAAGGTCAATATTTTCACATTGGCTAATTGGCGCGCCAGCCTGCGCAATTCTTTACTGACCTGATCGGCCAGTTCGCGGGTTGGGCAGAGAACCAGTGATTGTATAGCATAATTTTTCACATCCAGTTTTTGCAACAGACCAAGGCCAAAAGCTGCCGTTTTCCCAGAGCCTGTTTTGCCTTGTCCGATCACATCTTTACCAGCCAGAATATCAGGCAGGCTTTGCGACTGAATGGGCGTCATCGCATGATAGGATAATGAAGCGAGGTTATTGATGAGTTCGTTGCGCATGTTCAGTGTAGAAAAAGAGGTGGAATGCATGAGGGTGTCCTATGATGCGTTTGTGTTGCGGTGGTATTTCAGTTGCATGCCATGCAAAAAATTACGCAGCACCTGATCTTTGCAGTGACGACGGTTTTTATGATCGTAGCGACGAAAGAAGGCGCTAAGTTCTGCTTTGCCAATGATCAAATCGACCGCCTTGAGGATGGCGATGATGTCTTCATCTTTTAAATTCAGCGCAATTCTTAGTTTTCTGAAGATCAGGTTGTTATTGAGTTGCGTTTCCGGCTTGGGTTGGGCTCCATCTTTTTTGCCGCGCCGTTCATTAATAAAACCGTTAAGAAAAGCTGCCAGGGTTACATCGAAACATTCTTGCATAGCCGGATCATCATCCTTTTTGAGCCAGGCACTGACCTGTGTTCGGTTCACTTCCAAACCACCGGATTCAAACAACGCAATCATTCTTGAATCATTAATTTCGAAGGTGTAGCGCAGTCGGCGCAAAATATCGTTATTGGTCATGTGGATGCCTCGTTTTATGCGTTGTGGTTAATGATAGCAGCGGTGGGTAATATGCAAAACCTGCCCCGGAATATGATGACGATTCGCTCTTGGCATAACGCCTCCCTTAAAAGCACCTTTTATAACCCAAAAAGATACTTCTAAGCCCTTATTTACGCTATATATAAAACATTCATCATTATATTT
>CAZUVA010000204.1:0-2193 GCA_964622755.1 uncultured Zetaproteobacteria bacterium | reverse complement strand
GATGTATCCTGCAAAGGAGCATGGCCGAGTCCGAGTCCGCTGGAAAGCAGGTAAACGGTATCATTGGTGGATGTATCGCCGTCAACGCTGATGGAATTGAACGATTTCCTGATTGCCCGTTTCAGTATGGGTTGTAGTTGTTCGCGGGATAGTGGTGCATCGGTGGCGATAAAGCCCAGCATGGTGGCCATGTTCGGGTGAATCATGCCACTGCCTTTGCTGATGCCGGTGATGGTAAAATCACCAACACGGCGTGAAGTCCATTTGGCAAAGGTGTCGGTGGTACGAATGGCATCAGCTGCATCCGGCCAGTCAGAAACACAGGTTGCTGCTTTTCGGATGCCTTCCTTAATACGGACGATCGGAAATGGTGTGCCAATCACGCCTGTAGAAGCGGACAGGATTTGATGTGCATCCACGCCCAATGCTTCGGCTGTAGAGGAGATCATCATCTGCGCCCATTCCTCTTCCCGGACACCTGTTCCGGCATTGGCATTACCGCTGTTGGCAACAATACCGCGAATTTTTGTGCCATATTCGTTCACAGCCTGTTCGCCGAGATCGACACAGGCAGCACGCAAACGGTTTTGAGTGAAGGTGGCAGCAGCATGGCAGTCCACATCAGCGGCAATAATAGTCAGATCGGTGCGTTTTCCTTTCAGCTCGGGTGATTTTACGCCACATGATGCCGTGCCGACCCTGAAACCGGGAACAGGTAGCGGTGTTGTCAGTTCTGGTGGGTTTACTGCCATGATTCGGTACTGAGGGCTAGCCGCGTTTGCCGTGGCACTGTTTGTATTTTTTGCCGGAACCACACGGGCATGGGTCATTGCGACCTACCTTCGGCTGTTCGCGTTTGTAGGTTGTCTGCGGTTCCTGAAGATTATCATCTTCGCCGTGGCTGTAGGTAATCGGCGTACTTTCCGGTTGTTCAACAACAGGCGCTTGCTCTTCCACTTCAACCTGTACGCGGTGCAGTGCGATCATGGTCTCTTCGCGCACGCGGCCGAGCATGCTTTCAAATAATTCGAATGATTCGCGTTTGTATTCCTGAATCGGCTGTTTCTGGGCATAACCACGCAGACCTACGCTTTGGCGCAGGTGATCCATCGCCAGCAGATGTTCTTTCCAGAGATGGTCGAGAATTTGCAGCAGTAAATATTTCTCAAAGTTGCGCATCTGCTCCGCGCCGGTGATGGTTTCCTTGGCAGCCATATGATCATTCAAAGTTTCGAAAATATGCACAGCTATATCTTCACTGGTTTCTACAGCATCGCTTTCCAGCCACGCTTGCGGGTCGGACTCGACACTTAAACGCTCTTTCAGGGCATCGCGCAATTCATTCAGTCGCCACTCTTCAGTATGTCCTTCGACAAACTCATGTTGCAGACGACCGGCATAGTCCGTCTGTATGTCTTCGATCACATCATGCACATCATCGGCTTCCAGCAGTTCACGGCGCTGCGAATAAATCACATCACGCTGCTGATTCATCACATCATCATATTCCAGCAATTGTTTACGGATATCAAAGTTGCGGCCTTCAACTTTTTTCTGCGAATTTTCAATGGCTTTGGTCACCCAGGGGTGCTCAATCGCCTCGCCTTTTTCAAAGCCCATTTTGGTCAGCATGGACTGCATTTTTTCACCGCCGAAGATGCGCATCAGGTCATCTTCCAGCGACAGGTAGAAGCGGGTCATACCCGGATCACCCTGACGGCCTGAACGACCACGCAACTGATTATCAATACGGCGAGATTCATGTCGTTCGGTACCAAGAATATGCAGACCGCCTGCTTCTACGACCTCAATATGCTCGGCCTGACAGGCCTTTTTGATTTCCCCTGCTTTGGTTTCCCGGTCAGTGCCGGCAAGTTTGCCCGGCAACTGGGCAATCAACATATCCGGATTGCCGCCGAGCATGATATCGGTACCGCGACCTGCCATGTTGGTGGCAATCGTGACTGCATTCTTGCGGCCGGCCTGGGCAACAATTTCCGCTTCACGTTCGTGGTGTTTGGCATTCAGAACTTCGTGAGGAATGCCTTTTAGTTTCATCTGCTCAGACAGATATTCGGATTTTTCAATCGAGACAGTACCAACCAGAATCGGCGCGCCTGTTTTATGGGCCGTTTCAATATCGGCGATGATGGCGGTGTATTTATCCTCGGCATCCCGGTAAATGAGATCGGG
>CAZUVA010000203.1:0-2203 GCA_964622755.1 uncultured Zetaproteobacteria bacterium | reverse complement strand
AATCATGCTTTGATCAGCGCTTCCCTAGTTGCTTGCAATGAAAAGTAACAGGGATATACTTACGTCATAATGTTTACGTAAGGAGATAGTGATGGATAAGGTTTTTTCAGCGCGTTTAGATGAATCTGTCATACAGCAGATTTCCTTATTGTCCCGCAAGCTTCATGCGTCCAAGAAAGCTGTTATTGAAGCAGCTATTACATCGTATTCAAAGCAATCGGGCTTAAAGGAACAGGTTGAAGTATTTGAACATACCTGTGGCGCATGGGAAAGATCAGAATCTCCGCCGCAGAGTGTTTCGATATCACGCGCCGCTTTTAATCAATCCATAGAAAGGCGTCAGCGTTGAGGGCTTATATTGATGCGGATATTATGATCTGGCATCTGCGAGGTGAAAGAAAAGCCAAAGATTTACTTATCAGCCTTCGAGATCAGGAACGCTATGACCTGTATACAGGTGCGATGCAGCGTGCGGAAGTTGTCTTTTTTATGAGGGATGATGAGAAAGATGAGACGCAATTGTTTCTATCGGCGATCAAAACAGAGCCGGTGGATCAAAGCATTGTCGATATCGCCGGAGCATTGTATCGCAAATGGAATCCCGCTTATGGCGTTGACGCCAATGATGCAATACTTGCTGCTACGGTGATGCAGACCGGAGGCCGCATCTATACATTGAACACAAAACATTTTCCTATGCCTGAAATAAATATCCAAAGAGGCTGGGAGTGAGGCTTCTATCCCCGATGCGATGCGTCTGGATTGAATCTCTACCGTATCCTTCATAACTCTGTGGAACTCTTTTCCGGTTTTTCCTATTCAGACGTGGCGGTGATATGATGCGCGCCGCATGCTGTGTCATGCGGATTCTGTAGCGTAAAAAAGGGTAGCGTATGAACACCATTGAACGTCGTAGCATATTTTCGCTGGCAGGCATATACAGCCTGCGCATGCTGGGACTGTTCCTTATTCTTCCGGTATTCGCGCTCTACGCCGAACATCTTGATGGTGTGACACCCATGCTGATTGGTTTGGCACTCGGCGCCTACGGCTTGACCATGGCGTTATTGCAGATTCCATTCGGCATGTTATCGGATCGGATCGGGCGTAAACCTGTGATTACGGCCGGATTGATTATCTTCGCTATCGGCAGTGTGGTTGCGGCCATGTCCGATGATATCTGGGGCGTGATTATCGGACGCGCCTTGCAAGGCGCGGGCGCAATTGCTGCCGCCCTGATGGCTTTGCTGGCCGATTTGACCCGCGAAGAAATTCGCACCAAAGCGACTGCCATGATCGGCATGTCCATTGGCATATCGTTTACCGTGTCGTTGATACTCGGTCCCTGGCTGGGTGCCGTAATTGGGGTGAATGGCATTTTCTGGGTTACGGCGGTGTTGGCCGTGGGGGCTATTGTGGTGCTACATACCGCGATTCCGACACCGGATCACAGTTCGATTCATCGCGATGCTGAAACTATTCCGAGCCAGCTAGGCGCAGCATTGCGGAATATTGAATTGTTGCGGCTGGATATCGGTATTTTGGTGCTGCACGGCATTATGACCGCCATGTTCATTGCTTTGCCATTTGTGCTACGCGATCAGCTTTCGTTACCTGTTTTGCATCACTCATGGGTCTATCTGCCGATACTGCTGGTGGCCATCGGTTTGATGGTACCGTTGGTGATCATTGCTGAAAAACGCAAAAAGTTAAAAGAGGTGTTTGTTTCTGCTATTGCCATGATTGCAGCATCTTCGGTGCTATTGGCATTTTCGCATACTGGCTGGATAGGTGTGATCAGTGGTTTGTTACTGTTTTTCATTGCCTACAATGTGCTGGAAGCGACACTGCCCTCCTTGGTGTCTCGTATTGCGCCGGTGGATGGCAAGGGAACAGCCATGGGTGTGTATTCGACCAGTCAGTTTTTAGGCGCTTTTTTTGGTGGTACAGGTGGAGGAATACTGCTTGGTTTATACGGTGTGACCGGCATTTTTATTGCCTGTGCTATGGGCGCTTTGATATGGCTGGTGCTGGCGATAGGCATGGTGCCGCCACGTATGCGTTCAGTTATGATCATGGCAGTGGATCCAGACAGGGCTGCGGATGCCAAATCGCTGGAAGCGCAACTGTTGCAGTTGGCCGGTATCTCCGAGGCGCGCATTGCTGTGGATGAGAACGTGGCTTATTTACGTGTGGAAAAAGA
>CAZUVA010000202.1:0-2251 GCA_964622755.1 uncultured Zetaproteobacteria bacterium | reverse complement strand
GGGGACAGGGCGGTGAGGGGTGAAAGCTGCATGGTAACTCCAATGTTGCGAATTGTGAGGCTGCGAAAGGTACACATGAATGTGATGATTTCCAAAGAAGCATGTTGTTCACAGCATAACATGTAGATGTGGTTTCTTGATTTCGGTTAAGCCGGTGGCATTATTCGCCACCGTTTTGCATAGGGGTAAGGTTTAACCTTGCTCCTTTTTTGTTCACATGATGTGATGCTGTAAAATGTATATGCGAGGATGGCGGAACTGGTAGACGCGCTGGCTTTAGGTGCCAGTACCTTTGGTGTGGGGGTTCGACTCCCCCTCCTCGTACCATTTTGATAGGACAAAATCAGGTGCTGGCGCACATGGTTTTTATATTCACATGGAGAAATGAGATGATTCAAACAGAAGTGAAAGAGCTTGGAAGCCACGAGTATCAGGTGCATGTCACGGTGGCGCAGGGCGAATATGATCGTATCTATAACGAGCAGTTGTTAAAGCTGAGTCGCCAGGCCAAGTTGCCGGGTTTTCGGCCGGGCAAAACGCCATCGGCGCATCTGAAACAGCAGTTTGGCCCCAAACTGCATGAAGATACCGTGTCCGAGCTGGTACAGGCGCATTATGTTGCGGCTATTGAATCCTCCGGTTTAACCCCGGCAGTACAGCCGATGCTGGATGTTCCGACTATGCAACCGGCCTCTGGTTTCGAATTCACCATGAATGTAACGACCTGGCCGACAGTTGATTTGACAGAGGTTTCCAGGCTGAAGTTTGATGAAACTACGGTTGAAGTTAGCAAAAGCGATATTGATTCGGTGATTGAACGTTTGCAGAAATCACAGGTGAAATTTGAAGAAAAGGCAGACCGCGCGGCTGAAACGGGCGATCAGTTGCATATCGATTTTGTCGGTGTGATTGATGGCCAGGAATTTGATGGTGGCAAGGGTGAGAATGTACCACTGGTGTTGGGTGAAGGACGTTTTATTCCCGGCTTTGAAGAGCAGTTGACCGGAAAGTCAGCTGGTGATGAAGTGAATGTCGAGGTGACATTTCCGGCAGATTATCAGGCGGCACATCTGGCGGGTAAGGCAGCCAGTTTCGCCACGATTGTAAAAAGCGTGGGTAAGCCGGTAAGGGCAGATGATGAAGATGCACTGGCTTGCATGCTTGGCTTTGATAATGCCGATGCGCTGCGTACAGA
The DNA here is from genome assembly GCA_964622755.1 of uncultured Zetaproteobacteria bacterium. Taxonomy (GTDB): domain Bacteria; phylum Pseudomonadota; class Zetaproteobacteria; order Mariprofundales; family Mariprofundaceae; genus Mariprofundus. Next base: position 1,056 of record CAZUVA010000202.1, on the reverse strand, counting down.
TGCAGAGGAGCGTTTGAATGAAGAAGCTGAACAGGCTTCATTTTCAGCCACCCGCGATGCGGCGCTGGATGCGCTGCTTGCCGCTCATGAGATTACTTTGCCGGAAACATTGATTGAGCAGGACATGCGTGAAACTACCCGGCGCGTATTGCAGAATATGAAAGAACAGGGTGTGGAAGCGCCGACCGATATGCTTAAGGATGAATCTTTTAAACAGGAGGTTCGGACTCGCTCCGAACGAGGGCTGAAATTGTCCGTCCTGTTGCAGAAGGTTCGTGAAACTGCCGATCTGTCCGTAGATGATATAGCGGTGAATGCAGAGCTCGATCGTCAGTCGCAGCAGTACCCTGAAGAACAGCGTGAGCAGTTCAAAACATGGATCAGAGGTCAGGAGCAGCAGATGGCATCGGTGCGTGAAAGCTTGCTGGAACGCCGTTGTGTTGAGTATATTGTCTCCCGGGCGAAAACCAAAACGCTTACGAAGGCTTTGTCCGACTGGCAAGCGGAACAAGAACAAAGCTAACAGTCAGAAGACTGATTGAGCCATTTCCGGTTTAACAAGGACACAGCAAAAGGAGAATACATGAATCTGGTTCCGGTTGTAGTAGAACACACGGCACGGGGAGAGCGTTCCTACGATATTTTTTCCCGCTTGCTCAAAGAACGAATTATTTTCCTTAATGGCCCGGTTGATGATCATGTTTCCAATCTGGTGATTGCCCAACTTTTGTTTCTGGAGTCGGAAGGCCCGGACAAGGATATCTATCTGTATATCAACAGTCCCGGAGGACTGGTGACGGCAGGACTGGCGATTTACGATACCATGCAATATATCCGCTGTGATGTATCCACCCTGTGTGTAGGACAGGCGGCCAGTATGGGTGCACATCTGCTGGCAGCAGGGAAGTCCGGCAAGCGTTATGCATTGCCCAATGCCCGCATCATGATTCATCAGCCACTGGGCGGATTTCAGGGTCAGGCCACAGATATCGAGATTCATGCGCGTGAAATTTTGAAGTTGAAAGAACGCTTGAATGAGATGATGGCCGAGCATAC
>CAZUVA010000201.1:0-2253 GCA_964622755.1 uncultured Zetaproteobacteria bacterium | reverse complement strand
GGAGACAAGAAGTAAACAGCATTTAACAGGGATAAACCATGCCTGATATAGGATTTCTGGAACTGTTACTGGTAGGCATTATTGCCTTTCTGGTGTTGGGGCCGGATCGCATGCCTGAGTTATTTGCCCAGGTTGGGCGCGTGGTGCGCAAAGGGCACGGCTGGGTTTCGGATGTTCGACGCCAGTTCGATGACGAAACTGCAGCCTTGAAAAAACCGTTGCGTGAGGTTGAAGATGCAGTCAGCGGTGGCATCGACAACTACAATGCCACGATTATGAAAGAACTCGGCGAAACGCTGGAAACCTCTGATTCTCCAAAAAAAACCCATACAGACAAAAAACAGGATGGGTAATCACGCGCAAACGGCAAGTGAAACGGAGCAGAATCACGCCAGTCCCGGCATGAATGTTCTGGCCCATCTGGCTGAACTGCGCCGCCGCGCCACCATTGCCATTGTCATTTATGCCATCGGCGTGATGGTGCTGATGAATTTCTCGCAGCCGGTATTCGAGTTTATTTCCCAGCCCCTGCGCGATGCCTTGCCGCCGGATACGCCACTCATATTTCTCAATGCACCGGATGTGTTTTTCACCTATCTGAAAGTCGCGCTGGTATTGAGTCTGTTTGCTACCGCGCCGATCACACTGTACCAGTTCTGGGCCTTTATCGCACCGGGATTGTATGAGCATGAACGCCAGACCTTTGTTTCTTATTTCTTCGGCAGTCTGGGTCTGCTGATGGCCGGTGGCGCGTTTGCTTTTTATATCGTTTTTCCGCTTATTTTCCAGTTCTTCCTCAGCTTTTCCACTGACATGATTCAGGCCATGCCTGCGGTAAAAGAGTATTTGACGCTGGTGTTGAAACTGCTGTTTGCCTTCGGTATGAGTTTCCAGATTCCCATTGTTGTGATGTTGCTAGTGCGTCTAAATATTGTTGATGTGCAGTCGTTGGCGGAGAAACGCCGTTACGTGATTGTCTGGGCCTTTGTCTTTGCCGCTATCCTTACACCGCCGGATATTATTTCGCAGGTGTTGCTCGGTATTCCGATGCTGCTGCTCTACGAGGTGGGCCTTTTCCTGGCTAAACTAAAAAAACAGCCACAGTCGGAATAACCTTATCCGGAGATGCGGACAGTTTCTCCGACCTCAACATTTTCGAACAGTTCCAGCATGTCTTCATTGCGCATACGGATGCAGCCGTGTGATGCGGGGACGCCGATTTTATCTTCTTCGTGGGTGCCGTGGATATAGATATAGCGTGCATGGGTATCGACCAAGCCTCGGCGGTTGATACCGGTTTCACAGCCCTCTAACCATAAAATTCGGGTGAGAATCCAGTCGCGATTCGGGGCGCAAGTTTCTGGGTTGTAAATGCAGAATGATTCACGGGCGCTGAATGCTGTCAGTAGTGGCATGCCATGGCCGATCTTTTCGGCAATACGGTGTTTACCCAGTGGTGTCTGAAAACTGCCTTGCAGGTTGCCTGTACCGTTGCTGGCGGTGGAAACCGGGTAGGCATAGCAGACACCGGTTTTGCGACGGTGGTAGAGCATCTGCCCGGCAATGGAAATCATAATCATGGCGCCAGTGTATATGATGATACATTTTTCGGCACGGTGTGCCTTCGATCAGGGCTTGAAACATGCCGTAACAACCCCTACACAAGGCCAGATTGAGAATTGAATACCAGCCAGGAGACATCATCGTGACAGCGAAAAAAGATAAAAAAGCCACGACAGAAGCGGAACAGGAAGAAGCTATTCAGCTGGATGAGAATGGTGATGAAACTGATGCAGAGGCCAAAGCCCTGGAAGAAATGGATCCATTGCAAGCTGCCGAGGCGGAAATTGCCGAGTTGAATGATAAAATACTGCGCATGCATGCCGAGATGGAAAATCTGCGTAAGCGTACACAGCGCGAAGTGGCTGAGGCACACAAGTTCGGCGTGGAGAAATTCGCAACGGCGTTGCTGGATGTGGTGGATAATCTGGAGCGCGCACTGGAAGCTGAAGAGGGTAACGAGGTTGCTGTGCGTGAAGGTGTGCAACTTACTCTCAATAGCTGGCACGAGATGATGAATAAGTTTGAAGTCGAGCGTATTAATGCTGTTGGTAAAGATTTTGATCCGCATTTACATGAAGCACTGACACAGATGCCCAGTGATGAAGCGGAAGGCACGGTTATTGCACAGCATGTGGCCGGATACACTTTACACGGACGTTTGATTCGCCCTGCCAAAGTGCTGGTTTCCAG
>CAZUVA010000200.1:0-2271 GCA_964622755.1 uncultured Zetaproteobacteria bacterium | reverse complement strand
CGGCACGGCAGGATGATGACCCGGAGGCCATGCTTTGGCGTAAATTGCTATGGAATTGCGGCTTTAATGCTATCACGGCCATCACCCGACGCTATGCCAGTGACATGGCCGCTGATGTTGAAACGCTTGTTATTGTGCGTCAGGCCATGGAAGAAACGGTGGCCATTGCAAATATATGCGGCATTGCAATGGGTGAGCAGGATATTGTTAAACATATTGAAGTGACATTGGCCATGGGGCCGGTCAAAACGAGTATGTGGCAGGATATTGAAGCCGGGCGCAAAACAGAGGTCGATTATATCAATGGCTATGTGGTGAAAAAGGCAGATGCATTGAAGGTTCCGGCACCTGTAAATCGGCTGTTGATGAGTCTGATTCACGCCATTGAACGAGGGTGATGTCGGGGGTTCTTCACTTAGCCTTTGATGATGGTCATGAGTTGATCGAAGGTAAGTTGTTGTTGTTCACCTGTTGCCATATTCTTCAGCGTTACCAAGCCGGACAGCCTTTCATCTTCACCGATAACGACCACAAAGCGGGCTCCCTCGCGGTCTGCAATCTTGAACTGTCGTTTGGCACTGCCGCCTCCGCAGTGCACTACATTTAAATCATCATGGCGCAGCAAGGCTGCCTGCTGCAAAGAATAAGGGATAACCTGCTCACCCAGAGCCACGATGGCTACATCTACACCGGCAACCTTGATTTCACCCAGCAGCATCGCCAGTCGTTCGAGTCCAGCAGCAAAACCAATCGCAGCAGTTGGAGGGCCACCCAGTTCATCGATTAAACTATCGTAACGACCACCGGCCAGCACTGTGCCCTGTGCCCCCAACTGGTCGGAAACGATTTCAAAGGCGGTGCGATTGTAATAATCCAGTCCTCGCACAATGCGTGCATTGATGTGGCATGGAACATTCAATGCCTTGAGCCCACCCTGCAGACCAGAAAAGTGAGTTTCACACGCTTGGCACAGATGCTGCATCATCTCCGGTGCACCCTGTAGTTGAGCCTGGCAGGCCTCCACCTTGCAATCGAGCACGCGCATGGGGTTTTTTTCGATACGTTCGTTACATGTCTCACAAAGATTATCAGAGCATTTATTCAAATAGCTTATCAGCGTCTCGCGATAGGCCGGACGGCAGGCAGGGCAACCCAGGGAATTAATTTCAAGTTTCAATTCTGAAATACCCAGTTCGGATAAGAAGCTGTGAGCCATGGCCAGCACTTCAGCATCTTCCAGCGGGCCATTGGCGCCAAATATTTCCACACCGATCTGCTGAAATTGTCGTAAACGTCCTTTTTGGGGCCGCTCACGTCGAAACATCGGGCCAATATAAAACCAGCGCTGAATTCCGGCGCGGGTTAACCCGCCTTGCAGGTAGGCGCGTACTGCCCCCGCAGTGCCTTCTGGTCGCAGGCAGATGTTATCACCGCCCTGATCTGTAAAGGCGTACATCTCTTTGGAAACAATATCAGTGACTTCGCCAATCGAGCGCACAAACAGTTCGGTCGGCTCCAATATTGGCAGACGAACTTCGGAAAAGGCATACGTAGCAAACACCTTGCGCGCAACGTCTTCAATGTGTCGCCAGACCAATACCTCTGCAGGCAAGCCGTCGTGAATACCCCGGATACTTTGCAGTTTGTTGCCAGCCATTCAGCTTTTCCCCGTTTTTTTACGTATTGCCGCTGCACGTTGTTCCACATCTTCGACCAACTGATCGATTATATTTCCTGTTTTGAGTTTCCCGGATTTTTCACCATCCCGATATATCATATGCACCGGATAACCACCGGTCACGCCGACATCCACTTCTCTGGCTTCGCCGGGGCCATTGACTACACAGCCGATCACAGCCACATCAATATTCTCATGGATATGAGACAAACGTTGCTCCAGCTCAGATACTATATCAATGACGTTGAATTTCTGGCGGGCGCAGCTTGGGCAGGCAATCAGGTTAACACCGCGATGACGCAAGCCCAGCGATTTCAGAATTTCAAAACCCACCTTAACCTCTTCTTCCGGTTCGGCAGCAAGAGATACCCGAATTGTATCGCCGATACCATCTGCCAGCAGCAGCCCTAGTCCGATAGAGGATTTCACCGTGCCTCCAAAACGGCTGCCGGATTCAGTAATGCCGAGATGCAGCGGGTAATCCACTTTATCCGCCAGTTTACGATAAGCCGCCACCGTCATCGGGATATTACTGGCCTTCAGCGATACCTTGATATCGTAAAAATCCATTTCCTCCAGAATATGGATATGAT
>CAZUVA010000199.1:0-2287 GCA_964622755.1 uncultured Zetaproteobacteria bacterium | reverse complement strand
CAGGGGCTGCTGGTACCGACGCGGCCAATGACGCTGATGTCGTGGACGCCGAAGTTGTGGATGAAAACGACAAGAAATAAAGCGTAAGCTGTGAAAGACAAGGAGCGGGGAGCCAATGCTTACCGCTCCTTTTCACGTTTTAAGAGCTAATATTTGAGCCGCAAAGCGCGCAAAGTTACGCAAAGGAAAAACATGAGAGCAAATGTGTTATCCGGGGTTTTAGTCTAAACTTTTGCAAGTGGCTCTTTTGTTTCGATTTTCTTTGCGTACTTCGCGGTAAAAAGGTTTTGAATCTAAAATGAATACGTTGAATGTAGGGAGCGAGAGTGTCTAAACGCGATTATTATGAAGTGCTGGGTGTGGCCAAAGATGCCGATGAAAACACCATCAAGCGGGCTTATCGCAAGCTGGCAATGAAATATCACCCGGATCGTAATCCGGATGATACTGCGGCAGCTGAAAATTTCCGTGAAGTCACCGAAGCCTACGAAGTGCTGACCGATGAGAATAAACGCTCGCGTTACAATCAATACGGCCATGCCGGAGTGGATGAACAGATGCAGGACTTCTGGGGTCGCGGCGGTGCTCAGGATTCGCATGCGTTCCGTGATTTTGGCGATATGTTCGGTGACGTGTTCGGCGATATGTTCGGATTCGGTGGCGGCGGCGCTCGCTCCAGTCGTGGTGCTGACTTGCGCTATAATCTTTCCATGACGCTGGAAGAAGCAGCCAGTGGTCGCGAAGTGGAGCTGCAAATACCCAAACATGAAACTTGTGGCAGTTGTAATGGTTCAGGGGCACGGCCGGGCACTAATCCGGTGCCTTGTAATACCTGTGGTGGTCATGGTCAGGTACAGATGCAGCAGGGTTTCTTTGCTGTGCGCCGTACCTGCCCAACCTGCCATGGTGCTGGCACACGTATTGAATCGCCATGTGTCGAATGTGGCGGTGTCGGTCGCGTTAAAGTAACCAAGAAGCTGAGAATCAAGGTACCCGCCGGTGTTTATGATGGTGCTCAGGTACGCGTTTCCGGCGAGGGCGAGTCCGGGCCGCATGGTAGCCCTGCCGGTGATTTGTATGTGGTGATTTCGTTGAAAGAGCATGCCATTTTTGAACGTGAAGGCGCTGATCTCCATTGCACCATGCCGGTGACATTCCCGCAGGCAGCACTGGGTGCGGAAGTCGATGCGCCGACTCTGGATGGCAGGATTAAAATTAAGATTCCGGCGGGAACCGAGGGCGGCCGCATATTTCGTTTGCGTGGCCACGGTGTTCTGGATGTGCGCTCCGGTGGCCAGAAAGGTGATTTGTATGTGCGTGTACAGATTGCCGTACCGAAGAAAATGAGTTTACGTCAAACCGAACTGCTGCGCGAATTTGCCAATGAAACCGGTGATGAAGTTTATCCGGAGCGCTCATCTTTTCTGGGCAAAATGAAGGATTTCTGGGATGATCATTCCAAGGAGACCAGATCATGAGTGACAGAAGAGTTATTGTAGTTGGTGCATCGGGCCGTATGGGGCGCATGCTGGTGCGTGCTGTAACAGAAAGCAGGGGAACCATTATAGTTGGCGCTACCGAACGACCGGGTTCCGAATTTGTCGGGCGTGATGCCGGAGAACTGGCTGGCGTGGAAACATTGGGTGTCCGTCTGGACGAGGATGTAAATGATTGTCCCGAAGCCGATGTGCTGATTGATTTTACGGCACCGGTTGCGACTTTGAATCATGCGATATTTGTGGCTGAGCGTGGTATGTCCATGGTGATTGGCACCACAGGTTTTGACGCGGATCAGTTGCAACAACTGCGTGATACATTAAGTGGTTCAGCCGTTGTGATGGCAGCCAATTATTCGGTGGGTGTTAATTTAGCTTTGAATTTGATTGAAAGAGCCGCTCAGGTGCTGGGCAACGACTACGATGCCGAAATCTTCGAAGCGCATCATAAACATAAAGTCGATGCTCCGAGTGGCACTGCGCTGGCGATGGGTAAATCGCTCGCTGCCGGCAGAGGTGTGGTATTGGATGATGTGGCCGTGTTATCCCGTGAAGGCATTACAGGCGCACGCAAGACAGGCTCTATTGGCTTCTCGGTTGTGCGCGGCGGCAATATTGTCGGTGAACACAAGGCTATGTTCATTGCCGAAGAGGAACGTATCGAAATCAATCATATCGCCAGTGATCGTATGGTTTTTGCTCGTGGAGCTGTACGCGCCGCTGGCTGGTTGTCCAATCCGGCCCATGGCTGGTACGATATGCACGATGTGCTTGGCCTGAACAGCTGAGTG
>CAZUVA010000198.1:0-2301 GCA_964622755.1 uncultured Zetaproteobacteria bacterium | reverse complement strand
CGACCGGGCATCATGCGACCGGTGAACTCGTCAATAATAACCACCTCATTATCGCGTACGATGTAATCCACTTCACGCGTGAACAAGGTATTGGCGCGCAATGACTGGGTGGCCGCATGCATCAGGTTGACATTTTCAGGGTCGTAGAGGTTGCCATCGGTCAGCAGTCCCGCTTCACGGAACAGCTGTTCCACATGATCGTTGCCAATCTCGGTATAGGAAACCGCTTTGTCCTTTTCATCCTTGTCGTAATCTTCTTCGTTCAGTTGTTTGATCAGTTTATCGGCCTGACTGTACAGCTCAGTAGCTTGCTCGGCCGGGCCGGAAATAATCAGTGGCGTACGCGCTTCATCAATCAGGATCGAATCGACTTCATCGACAATGGCATAGTGATGGCCTCGCTGAACCAGTTCCTCGCTGGCAAAGGCCATATTGTCGCGCAGATAATCGAAACCGAATTCATTGTTGGTACCGTAAGTCACATCAGCCGCATACGCCTCGCGGCGTTCATCATTGGTGATGCCATGCACAATCACACCGGTGGACAGGCCGAGGAATCCATATAACTGCCCCATATATTCAGCATCACGGCTGGCCAGATAATCATTGACCGTGACTACATGAGCGCCTTTGCCTTCCAGCGCATTCAGGTAAATCGCCAACGTGGCTGTCAGCGTTTTACCTTCACCTGTTTTCATTTCCGATATTTTACCCTGATGCAGAATCAGCCCACCAATCAACTGCACGTCGAAATGACGCATGCCCAACACACGAACGGATGCTTCGCGAACCACAGCAAAGGCCTCGGGCAGCAGGTCATCGACTGTTTCATCTTGTTTGAGACGATTACGAAATTCTTCCGTTTTGGCAGCCAGTTGTTCGTCGGATAGCGCTTGCGTTGCATCTTCCAGCGCATTGACTTTATCTGTGATCGGCCACAACTCTTTAAGTAAACGGTCATTGCGACTACCAAATAGCTTGGTGAGGACTTTTAACATAGTGATTAGTACTCCAGAGAATTAACATGAACAACCAACGCGGCGTTATGGCCGCGCAACCTAGCATGTGCGGCTACACGCACCAAGCAAGGTTTGAATTAAAGCCTGAATGCACCAGCTTTAAGTGATGCATGGATGATTATCCCACAATTCGGTATTGGGATTATAATAGAAAGTTTCTGATGCGATGAATGCCTTCACGGATGTCATCGAGTCCGGTGGCATAGGAAAAGCGAACATGTTCCCCTGCCTTGAATGTACCGAAATCCTCGCCCGGGGTGAGCGCCACCCCGGCATCCTCCAGCAATCGCCAGCAGAATTGGTGGGAATCATGGGTGATATGGCTGACATTGGCATAGATATAAAATGCACCTTGCGGCTCCACCACAATATCAAACCCCAGCTCGGGTAATTCGGACAGCAAATATCTGCGCCGTTCATCATAGGCCAGCCGCATGCTTTCAACCGCATCGCCTGCTGTCAGTGCTGAAATCGCTGCATATTGCGATAATGTCGGCGCGGCAATAAAAATATTCTGCATCACGCGGCGACAGGCATCAATGAGTGCTTCGGGCACAATTATCCAGCCGATACGCCAGCCGGTCATGGCCCAGCGTTTGGAAAAGCCGTTGACGACGATGGCTTGATCATCGAACTCCAGTGCGCAGCGCGCCTTTGCATCATATGTGAGACCATGATAAATCTCGTCAGAAATCAAATAGCCGCCATGATCACGGCATGTTTTGGCAATGGCGGACATGGCCTTATCTTCGATAAGCGTACCGGTCGGGTTGGATGGATTGATGATCACAGCCGCACGCGTTGTTTGCCGCCAGTTTTTCTCAGTCAGTGTAGCGGAGAGGTGATAGCGTGTTTCCGGCCCAACCTGAACATTGATTGCATCGCCTCCGGCCAGCCGGATGAAATTGCGTTGGCAGGGATAACCCGGATCGGATAGCAGCACTGATTCGCCAACCTCCAGCAGTACCGAATAAATCAGGCTGAAGGCACCGGATGTGCCGGGTGTAATCAGGATGCGCTCCGCCGCCACTTCCACGCCATATTCCTGTTTGTACCAGTTCGACAGCGCCTGTTGCAGTTGTGGGTTGCCGGTAGACGGGGTATAAAAATTATCGCCGGTTGCCAGTTGCTTGCTGGCCGCTTCAATCACAGAAGCAGGAGTCGGAAAATCAGGCTCGCCGATTTCCATGTGGATAACCTTCCGCCCTGTCGCTTCCAGTTCTTTGGCGCGTTCCAGCAGCTGCATCACACGAAACGGCTCAATCAGATCAATTCTGCGCAT
>CAZUVA010000197.1:0-2308 GCA_964622755.1 uncultured Zetaproteobacteria bacterium | reverse complement strand
CCGGAACATGAGCGTTTACAATCACCGGAACAACGGGCTGAACTGGATGGGTCATACGAGTGTATCCTGTGTGGCTGCTGTACGACATCGTGTCCGTCCTGGTGGTGGAATGGTGATCGTTTTCTAGGGCCAGCGGCTTTATTACAGGCCAATCGCTGGATTATGGATTCGCGTGACGAAGCGATGGGCGAACGCCTGGATCAGCTGGAGGATGCTTTCCGCCTGTACCGTTGTCATCAGATCATGAATTGTATGGAAGCGTGCCCGAAAGAATTAAATCCGACGGCAGCGATTAATAATATCAAACGTAAAATTATTGCACGCAAGTCCTGATTTCTATTCGGTTATTTATCATGCGTGAATCAGATATTGCCATTCGTCGTCTTTGTTATCGTTTGAACCGGCAGGGTATGCTGGAACTGGATGCATGGTTGAACCGCTTGCATAACGCAGACTTGCAGACTCCGGGTGTGGTAGCGGCGATTGATGCGTTATTACAGTTCGAAGCGCCTGAATTGCAGGCCATGATGCATGGGGAGAAGGATGTGCCGGAGTGTTTGAAACCATGGCTGTGAAATTGATCAAATCGGGATTGATCTTGGTTATTTTCATGAATTTATTATTGTCAGCCTGCAAACAGTATCAATCAGCGCAAATAATACCATCTGGCGAAACAACAGTATCGGACGCTGTATTGGTGTTCGAGCCGGATCATGTCGATCTTGGCACTGTGAAAGAAGGTGATGAGGCGATCGGCTTTCTCCGGGTACGTAATGCCAGTGATAGCATGGCCAGTATCGTTGCGGTGGAGACATCCTGTGGATGCAGTGTGGCCGAGCCGGAACAGCGTTTACTGATGCCCGGCGGGTTTACCCGCATCAAGGTTGTTATCGATACTTTTGCCAAGCAGGGTGATGCCAAAAAATGGATACTGTTGACGGATGATGCAGGCCACCACAGCAAGGCGTGGTTGACCCTGCATGTGCAGCCTAATCCGCATTTGGATGGAACGTCACGCAGTATTTTTCAAGGTAAATGCGCGGCCTGTCATTACGAGCCGGCCAAAGGGAAAGTGACAGGGGTGGATATCTACCATGCAGTTTGCGCTATGTGTCATGGCAGTGATCGTGAAGGAGTCTCGGGTCCGTCATTAAGACATCACAACGATGCGAATGTGCTTTCATCTGTGATTGCCAATGGTGTCGGTTCGCAACATATGCCGGGGTTTTCTGAAGATCATGGTGGACCGCTGACTACAATACAGATTTTTACACTCAGCCAATGGCTTTCAACACTGGACGAATGAGATAAAAATCGTTATAAATCCGAACCTCAGATTTTCATCTGAAATGTGGTTTGGTTTTTCTTGCCCTGTTCAAAGCACGATTTTATCACAGCATAAGAAAAGCCGGATTCGAAGAAGGGGACTACCATGAAAAAAGATGTTGTGATTGCACCGTCAATTCTGTCGGCCGATTTCGCTCGTTTGGGAGAAGAAATCAAGGCTGTTGATGAAGCCGGAGCTGACTGGATTCATTTCGATGTGATGGATGGTTCATTTGTTCCACCGATCACCATTGGCGATAATATTTGCAAGGCGATTCGTTCGTATACGGAAAAGCCGATTGATGTACACCTGATGGTGAATCATCCGGATACCCAGGTGGAGTCGTTTGCCAATGCCGGAGCAGATATTATTACCGTGCATCAGGAAGCGTGTATTCATCTGGAACGCACCCTGCAACTGATTCGATCCTATGGTAAAAAAGCCGGTGTCAGTCTGAATCCGGCGACACCTGTTTCTACGATTAGAAATGTTTTGCACTGTACGGATCTGGTGCTGCTGATGAGTGTGAATCCCGGTTATGGCGGACAGTCATATATTCATGCCGTGACCGACAAAATAGCAGAGGCCCGCAAGATGCTGGATGATGCCGACTGTGATGCATGGCTCGAAGTCGACGGTGGCGTGAATATTAAAACGGCTGCCGAGGTCGGTGGCGCAGGAGCAGATGCGATCGTAGCAGGTTCCGCTGTTTATAATGCACCGGATTATGCTGCGGCAATAGCTGATATCAGGCATTTGGCTTCAAACACATAGTTTGGATATGTGTATATGGTGTTTGACTGGTTGCCTGCGGGCTGCTAGCTATCGCCATTAATTTTGGATTAAAATTTTTTAAGGAGGAGTAATTATGGCAGATCAAGCAAATCAGTCTCGCCGCAGTTTTCTCTATGTCGCCGCTGGTGCCATGGGTGGAGTCGCTGCTGGTGCGACTGTCGTGCCATTTATTGGCAGTATGTTACC
>CAZUVA010000196.1:0-2327 GCA_964622755.1 uncultured Zetaproteobacteria bacterium | reverse complement strand
GATGTTCAATGTGTGTGCTACACTGGCCCCGTATGGAAACAGTCAATGATGATCTGATCGAGAAAATTGCTGCGCTTGCTGCTGATTTGCCGGAAGAACAGCGGCAACAGTTGCTTGAGCTGATTTACGGCTGGAGGCCGGATGTTCGTCATGCACCGCGTGAAACGTATATTGAGCCGCTGAGTTTCACATCTCGAAACGGTACGCACTATGGGAAAGCCAGAGATGTCAGTGCCACGGGCGTGTTTATTGTGACATCTGCCGAACTTGAGGTGGGTATGCAGGTAAAGCTGGCATTGATCTTTCTCTCTGCACCGAATCCGGTTCAACTCAGTGGCACGATTGTGAGAAAAACCGAGGACGGTATTGCGGTGCAGTTTGATGCAGGCAGGAGTAGTCAAGTCAAAGAACTGGAATCCATCATTTCAAAGCAGATGCTTATTCTTCACGGTAAATAAGCCGGAGTATCCGCTACCAGCTGTCTTTTCTTTTCCTGATATCACTGAATACCGCAAGTGGTTCGGAACTGATGTTGTGTGCGGTCGCATAGTGCTGACAAAAAGCAGGATCAAGGGGCCGTAAAAATGGATTGGTCGCCTTTTCCTTGTCAATAGATGACGGAATCGTTGGTTGTCCCTGTTTTCTGCGGCTTTTGTCGGCAATGATGCGCTCGGTCAGGGCCGGATTGTTGATATCAATGGCGCTGGCATAAGCCAGATTGGCCAGGGTATATTCGTGGGCACAATAAATCTTTATTTTGCCATCGAGCCCTGCGAGTTTGTTCAGACTATGCCACATCTGTGCTGCCGAGCCTTCGAATAACCTGCCACAACCGGCTCCGAACAGGGTATCGCCACAAAACAGTGCATCGTTGATCATGTAGGTAATATGGCCTTTGGTGTGTCCCGGAACGTCCAGAACCGAAACATCCAGGCCGGGAAGTGCCGGTGGTGAAATTTCTGATACGACGATATCAATACCGGGAATACGTTCCGCATCGTTCGCCGCTCCGACAATCAGGCAGCCGAAGTCTTTTTTCAGTGATAGATTCCCGTCGGTGTGATCCCAGTGATGGTGGGTGTTGAAAATATGAGTGAGCGGTTTGCCCAGTTGCCTGCAGGCTTTACGCACTGAAACGGCTTCGGCAGGGTCGACTGCAACCAGCGCATTGCCTGAATCAGCTTCAATGAGATAGATATAATTATCTCGCAAAGCCGGTAGCTGATGAACAGTAAAGCCGGTATGTTGATAAGACCACATACCGGCAGTTTAGGGGGATGCTGATTTATGGCAATAAATCAGCGCTTCCATAATAAATCGAATATGTGCATTTGTTTGCTGATGCGATACCAGGGGAAACATCATGTCACACGGTTCAACCAGAGCAGTACTCACTGCAGTTGCCAGTAATGCCATGGTAACGGTTGCCAAATTTGTCGGTTTTTCTTTTTCGGGTTCCAGTGCGCTGCTGGCTGAAGCAGTGCATTCGCTGGCAGATACTGCCAATCAGGGGCTTCTGTTGCTTGGTTTAAGGCGCTCTGCCCGTCAGGCGGATGAAGAACACCAGTTTGGTTATGGCCAGGAACGTTATTTCTGGAATCTGATTTCTGCTGTCACCATTTTCTTTCTCGGTTGTGTTTATACAGTCATGCATGCGGTGGAACAGCTCAGGCACGAACATACGCCTGAATTTTCATGGATTCCTTTTATCATTCTGGGTTTTGCTTTTGTGATGGAAGGGTATTCGTTGTTGGTTGCACTGATTGAATTCAGGCATCAGTGCAGGCAAGCAGGCAAAACCTTCAGGGTCTACCTGGTAGAAACGCGGGATCCGACGACACTGGCAGTGCTGATTGAAGATTCAGCCGCCATACTCGGTTTGGTCATAGCGCTGATCGGTATGGGGCTTGCTGCATATACCGGTTCTGCATTATTCGATGGTATTGCTGCAATCTGTATTGGACTGTTGATGGGCGGGCTGGCGTTTTTTCTGGCTGCGACCAACCGCAAATATCTGCTCAACCATTCCAATGAAGAGGTCGATGAAATTGCCTCAAGATTATGGCAGGCCGATGATCAGGTGCAGTCTGTTCAGCGTATCAACAGTATCGTACTCTCTCCTGAAGATACCTTGCTGATGGCCGAGGTCGAACTGCGGGAAGAAGCTATTTTTGCCGATATGACGCAGGAGGAAATCAGTCGGGCGATCCGGTTTATGCATAAGCTGGATGATATTCGCAGATCTCTGGAAGAGGATGTCAGTCGTGTTGCACCGGAAACAAAGCACATCTTTATCGAATTCACTGCACCGAAAGATAAGCCCGAAA
>CAZUVA010000195.1:0-2337 GCA_964622755.1 uncultured Zetaproteobacteria bacterium | reverse complement strand
CCGGCCTGAATCGCCTGTTTCTCTATTTTGAATTCCTGACCAGTCTGACCGAACCGTTCATCCCTGACCGGTTGCGCAAACGCGCCCTGAAAAAAGCCGGCGCGTGGATCATTGAACGACTCAATGGCGATGGTGGCCTGGGCGCTATTTTCCCGGCCATGATCAATGCCTATGAAGCACTGGATGCACTGGGCTACAGTGCCTCCCACCCATGCAGACAATCTGCAAAAAAAGCTTTGCAGGATTTGCTTGTCGTAAAGGAAAATGAAGCTTTTTGTCAGCCCTGCAATTCACCCATCTGGGATTCAGCACTGGCAACGCTGGCGCTTCAGGAAACCGAAACTGCTTCTGGCAACACCACTACGGCGGCAACAAACAAGGCTCTGGACTGGTTGAAAGAACAACAACTACTGGATGATCCCGGCGACTGGCGTGATCATCGACCTGACTTGTCGGGCGGCGGCTGGGCATTCCAGTTCAGCAACAGCCATTATCCTGACCTGGACGATACCAGCGCTGTTGCATGGCCCATGTGTCAGGCCGACCAGCATGCACAAACCGATCATTACCAATATACTATTCAGCGCGCTGCCAACTGGATTCGTGGCATGCAGTCCGGTAATGGCGGTTTTGCCTCGTTTGATGTTGATAATACATACGAATATCTCAACGAGATCCCCTTTGCCGACCATGGCGCATTGCTGGATCCACCCAGTAGTGATGTCAGTGCCCGTTGCGCAATTCTGCTCGGTTGCATGGCGAATGATGATCCCGCTTTCCAGACATCATTGGATAAATGCATGGCCTATCTGCGTCATGAACAGGAGGTAAACGGTTCATGGTTCGGTCGCTGGGGAACCAATTATATTTATGGCACATGGTCAGTACTGGTGGCGCTGGAAAAGACAGGTATAGCTCAGCATGATCCTATGATTCGCCGTGCAGCCAACTGGCTTAAATCAGTGCAACGCCATGATGGTGGCTGGGGCGAAGATCACGATACCTATTGTAGCCCCGAAAAAGCAGGTCAGGGGCAAATCAGCACCACGTTCCAGACAGCATGGGCGTTGCTGGGACTGATGGCGGCGGGTGAAGCCCAATCACCCGAAGTAGAGCGTGGTGTCGCTTATCTACTGGCCGCACAGCAATCAAACGGTTTCTGGCATGATGATGCATTTACAGCGCCCGGTTTCCCGCGCGTCTTTTACCTGAAATACCACGGTTATGATAAATATTTTCCGCTCTGGGCCCTGGCCCGATACCGCAAACTTCACCAACCTCAAACTGCGTGAAACAACTCGGCATCATTGCTGCGCTTCCGGCGGAGGCGAAATGTCTTGCAGGGCAAAATAACCAGAAGAATAGCGTGTTCCCAGCAGCACTTTCATCACCACAGAAGCTTTCAAACCATGTATCTCTAATCATATCCGGCATAGGTTCCGAACAGGCTACGAAAGCTGCTACGACTCTGATTGAACATGGGGCCGGTGCCCTGTTAAGCTGGGGCTGTGCAGGCGCATTATCCGCTCGCTTGCAGCCCGGTGATTTATTACTACCGCAAACCATCAAACATCAGATATCGCCTACACTGCATACAGATAGTGCCTGGCATGCCCACCTTTCAGCGCTTCTTTCGGGGACCTTCAAACCCGTCACAGGCACACTAACAGGAAGCATCGGTATCATCACAGAACCGGCACAGAAAGAGGCTTTATACCAATCCAGTGGCGCTATTGCAGTGGATATGGAGAGTGCTGCCATCGCAATGCTCGCACAAGATGCGCATATCCCGTTCATGGCGATTCGCGCCATTGCCGATGATGCGAAAACTAGCATCCCTGTTTACATCAATGGAGCCATGGATATGCATGGCAATATTAATCCCGCCCGTATGCTCGGATTGCTGCTGACGCATCCAACATCATGGTTTCAGTTGCTGCGTCTGGGGCGACAATTCAATACTGCGAAATCCACGCTGTCTCTCATCGTTGAAACGATCGGGATAGATAATCTTCTACCCCCGGCGCTGTCTGACTGATGCACGAGTACACAATACACCCTTTCTCTCTAAGTCGATTACTGAGTTGGTGGGTTGGTGCGGCCTGTCGAAAAACACACTGGGTACTGGTTATTGCGATATTTTTCAGTGCCGGCGCACTCGAATATACCAGTCACCACCTGGGATTTAACACCAACACCAATGATATGCTGGCCGCAGATTTGCCGTTCCGCCAAACCTACCAGCACTTTGAACAGGGTTTCCCGCAATACACCCATAATATTCTGGTTGTCATTGATGCAGATTCTCCGGAAAAGGCTCGCGATGCAGCCAAACGA
>CAZUVA010000194.1:0-2340 GCA_964622755.1 uncultured Zetaproteobacteria bacterium | reverse complement strand
GATACCTATCGCGATTTCATGGCAACCACCCCTGCCCTGCTACCACGCTGGAACAGCCAGGTTTTTAGCGGTTCGTTTAGCTGGGCACTGGTCAAACAGCATCGGGAATGGAATCACCTTTCTGCCTTGCTTGGCGGTATGATCATCATGGGTGCAATAAGTTTGTTAGATGACAACCTGGTCATGACTGTTATCGGCTTGTTAACATGAAACAAACAACGCGCCTGCATGATTTTTCCACCCTGTGGTAATATTTCATACCACGGGGTGGAAAAAATCCATGCGCGTTAGACAATAACCAGGCACTATGACATTTTCCTTACCAGCGATACTTTTTGTGATCGTATCGCTGGCATTCCCTGTCTTTGCAACCGCAAAGCCTGCAACCTCGACAAAGGTCTCTCCAGTATCTGGCTGCATGCCCTTTATCGGAGAGCATATGAGCTTTGATGTCGGTTGGGAGTTTATCAATGCAGGTTCAGCCAACATGGATATTGTTGCCACCAAGCAGGGCTGGCAAACCAGAACATTCGCCCGTACCAACAAAGTGCTGGATATATTTAAAAAAGTACGTGATTACATTACCGCTACCGGTATCTGTATTGACGGAAAAATGCAGAGCACTCTGTTTGATGCCAACCTTAAGGAACGCAGATATACAGCACAAAAACGCACTGAATTCCTCTGGCAGCAAAACAAAGTCGCATATACCCAGCACAATGTTAGCGAATATTTCGATGTGCCGGCCGGTCATTTAAGCGTAATCGATGCATTTCTGGCTGTGCGTAGTCAGCAGTTAAAAGCCGGAGAAACCCTGTCCATTCCAATCTTTGATTCGCGCAAACGCTATGAACTTGAAGTCAATATTCTGGCCAAAACGGAGATATTGACAGCGCCATGGGGTGAGAAGGTCAGGTGTATTATTGTGAATCCCAAGTTGAAGACGGCGGGCATTTTCACCAATAAAGGGAAAATGAAACTGTGGATGACCGATGATGACCGACATATCCCTATCAAAATGATGGCCAAAATCAAGTTTGGCCGTATCTTCGCCCACTTGACCGCTTATAACATGAGCCCGACAACGGAGTCGAAAAAGAATATGCCCATAAAACAGCTAGGTCAAAAACCATGACACTCCCTGATATGTTCGAAAAACTGTATGTTTTCAGAAAAACATATCTGACCCGCCACACCCGAAAGCATCACTCCCAGTTCGGTGAGGATGTGGTGATTAACGACTGGCTCGATAAACATGCCAAAGACGGTTTCTATGTGGATGTCGGGTGTTATCATCCGAGCAAATTCTCCAACACATGCTTCCTGCACAAACGCGGCTGGAAAGGCATTAATATCGATATGGATGCCATTAAAATCAAATGCTTCAATCTGGCCCGCCCCCATGATACCAATATCAATACTGCCGTGTCCGATCAACATGGTACTGCCACTGTATATAATTTCAGCCGCTACGGACTGGGTTCCACCATTGACCCGGAAGTGGCCAGAAACACGCCAATGCCGGTATACAGCAAAACCAAAATTGAAACACAACCACTCACTGAAATCATTGATGCTACGGAGTTCAAAGACAGACCGATTGATCTGCTGACTATTGATGCCGAAGGCCACGATTTCAATGTTATACGCTCACTCGATATGGAGCGATATAAACCGAAAATCCTGTTGGCTGAAACGCATCTGACCGACCTGCACAAGATCCTCAAGTTGCCAATGCACCTGTACCTGGAAGACTACGGCTATCAATTGCTGAACTGGGTAGGCTTTACACTGATCTACGCACAACCGGAGAACGGCCTGTTCAAGGACAGGTGAACGCATGCCCGACGTATCGCTTGCTGTCGTTATTTCGACCTATAACCAACCGGATTTTCTACGTCTGACACTGGAAGGCTATCGCCGCCAAACGGATACAAACTTTACCATTTATATTGCCGATGACGGCTCAACACCGGAAACCGAGCTGGCAATCCGGCATATGCAGGCCGATTTTCCGGTTGCCATCAAACACCTGTGGCAAGCAGATGATGGCTTTCGCAAAGCCCGTATCCATAACCGTGCCATCAGCCAAATCAACGAGACTCATACCCTGCTCACCGATGGTGATTGTATTCCATTGCCCGGTCTGATAGCCACACACCGGCGCTTTGCCGGCAATAACTATTTTATCAGCGGTAGCCGGGTGCTGTTATCCAGAGCATGCACAGAAAGAATCTGCCGATTAGAATCCTTTGAAACAGGACGTTCCGGTGTCTGGTGGCTCAAGCAACGTCTAGCCGGAGGCATCAATCGTCTCTTTCCCCTGTTACTGCCAGCCAC
>CAZUVA010000193.1:0-2348 GCA_964622755.1 uncultured Zetaproteobacteria bacterium | reverse complement strand
GGTGGTAACGATATTGTCGGTGAAGGCGATATGCCGCGTTTTCTCAATATGTGGAAGGATGGCATGGATGCACATGCCGCCATCAACTGGGGCAATGCAACTTCTGGCCTGAATGGTGAAATTGCCAGAATAAGGGAAGCATATCTGACACTCATTGATATCAGAGACAACCATAGCCCTGATACTACGATCATTACCCATGGTTACGACGATCTCCCTCCGTCCGGCAAACCCGCAGTCTTTCTGGGCGGCCTGCTCAAATTCGGGCCATGGATCAAACCATTCATGGACGCTAAAAAGATCAAGGATCCGATCATCCAGCAGGAAATCGTGAATCTGATGATTGAGCGACTGAATAATATGCTGGTGCAACTGGAAGCAACCACACCCGGATTTATCCGGGTCGATACCATTGGAACAATCAACACCAACCAGTGGCTGAATGAAATTCATCCCAATAAACAGGGCTTCAAAAAGTTGGCGACAAAATTTCTGGCGCATATGAAATAACGATGGGCCATCAAACCGGAGCTGTCACAGCCACAAAGCTGAACGTACGCGAATACCCATCCATCAGTTCCGCAAAAATCGGATCACTATCGCGGGGCAAACAGGTCGATATTCTTGCTGTTGAACAACAGTGGTACAAAATCAAATCGGATGATCTGAATGGATTTGTCTATGGCGATTTCATCACCCTTGTGGATAAGCAGCCGGCATCACCTTATCTGATGGAGATGGATTCCCTGCAGACCGTTCCACTGACTGAATCCATGCCAATTCAAATAACAGGCGTATTCAGTGCCACTGAGAAAAAGGTGGCAAAAGCCTGGAATGATTTCGGTGGCCTGATCACGGCACTGAGTTATATCGTGGATATTGACCCCGGATGCGCCGTTGCCGTTATATGCGTGGAATCCAGTGGCAAAGGCTTTTCAGCGGATAATCGCATGATAATCCGTTTCGAGAACCATAAATTCTGGACATTCTGGGGCAAACAACACCCGGATCAATTCAGAAGATATTTTAAATATCGGAAAGGAAAAGCATGGCTGGGCCATGAGTTCCGCACATCGGTCGACGAAAACTGGAAGACTTTTCATGGCAAACAGTCCCGCGAATGGGATGTATTCAACTTTGCCAAAAGCTTGGATGAATCCGCTGCGATGCAATCCATCAGTATGGGATTACCGCAAATCATGGGATTTAACCATGCAGCGATTGGTTATGGGACATCCGGACAAATGTTTGGCTGCTTTCAATCCGATATTCGATATCACATCCTTGGATTATTCGATTTTCTGCGCGGTGCCGGAACCACATCCCCCATGTTGCAGGCATTGCAACTCAGGCAATACGACCAGTTCGCCTCGCGCTACAACGGCTCCGGCCAAGCCGCTCAATACGGCAACCTGATTGAAGAGCACTTTGAAACCTTCAAAAACCTGACTTCACGGCAGGCATGACTTCTTTGTTTATTTGCAACTATTCAGCATGGTTATAAATTCACAGTGACTGTTCAGATTGCCGCTGATTTGTTCAAGACTAAGGCAGAAAAACGGAGCTTACTGCTGTAAGTGAGTATTTCCTAACGCAAGTATCGGACAAATCAATGGTGAGCTGAATAGTTACTAGTTCATTTTTTATAACCGGACAGAGGAAACGTTGGGGTAAAGTCTTGAATATTGAATCGAGATAGCCTGACTCAAAATCCCTTAAAAAAAATCATGGTAAAATTTCCCTGATTTCGTTAATCTGTGATCAGCAACGGAGGGGATGTTTCATGGATACGCAGAACTTGGATACAAACCATGCCATCAAAATATCGGAACGTGTTTGGTGGGTCGGCCATTATATTGAAGATGATCCGTTTCAGTGCCACGCTTATCTGATTGAAAACGGCGACCAATCCGTACTCTTCGATCCCGGATCGAAACTGACCTTTAATTATACGCTCAGAAAAATCGAAGAAGTCATACCCTTCTCGAATATACGCTACTTTGTCTGCCACCATCAGGATCCGGATATTACTGCGGCGATGGTTCTGATTGATCAAATGGTCAATCGCGACGATGCAGTGCTTGTCACCCACTGGCGTGCAGCCGCATTATTGAAACACTATGGTCTGCAACATATCCCCTTCTGGCAGGTAGAGGAACACGATTGGAAACTGGAACTGAATGATCGCACGCTGCGCTTCATCTTCACGCCGTATATGCATTTTCCCGGTGCATTCTGCACGTTCGATGAGAAAAGCGGAATTATGTTCTCCAGTGATATCTTTGGAGGCTTCACCGAAGAATGGAGTCTGTATGCCAAAGATGAATCCCACTTCGAAGCCATCAAAC
>CAZUVA010000192.1:0-2349 GCA_964622755.1 uncultured Zetaproteobacteria bacterium | reverse complement strand
CTGCAACAATGCGCAGCCCTATGAATACGAACTTGAGTGCACAGATACTGGATGGAAAAGCCTTGGCGGCGCGTATGCGCAAGAAGCTGGCTGCTGAAGTTGCCGAACTGACCGAAAAACACGGACGGGCTCCCGGACTGGCCGTGATTCTGGTCGGCAGCGACCCTGCCTCGCAAGTCTATGTGCGCAACAAAAAAACGGGCTGCGCGAATATGGGCATTGAATCCTTTGCCCACGATTTGCCGGCAGATACTACGCAGCAGCATTTGCTTGGTTTAATTTCCGAACTCAACGCCAACCCGAAAGTGGATGGAATTCTGGTGCAATTGCCGGTTCCCGAACACATCAATCCCGACTCACTGATTGAAGCCATTGATCCGGGCAAGGATGTCGATGGTTTTCATCCGTACAATGTCGGCAGACTGGCGGCGCGCAAGCCGGCGCTGCGCTCCTGCACCCCGTTCGGTTGTATGAAATTGCTGGAAGAAACAGGCATGGATCTGCATGGCAGGGAATGCGTCATTGTCGGTGCATCGAATATCGTTGGCCGCCCCATGGCGCTGGAGCTTTTACTGGCCGGTGCGACCGTCACCATCGCCCATAAATTCACACAAAACCTCCGTTCCCATGTCGAACGCGCCGATATTGTCGTTGCTGCAGCAGGTAAGCAGGGATTAATCAAAGGCGAATGGATCAAACCCGGTGCCATTGTGATTGATGTCGGTATTCACCGATTGGCAGATAACAGCCTGACCGGCGATGTCGAATTTGAAGCGGCATCAGCACGAGCTGCGTGGATTACACCAGTGCCGGGTGGAGTGGGGCCGATGACCATCACCATGCTGCTGGCCAATACCGTTGAAGCATTCAAATCACATATGGGCGACACCTGAAGGATCAACATGGCCGAATTACAAAAAACACCGTTATTTGATGAGCATGCCGCTCTGGGCGGGAAGATCGTCCCATTCGCAGGCTTTGAAATGCCGGTGCAATATAAAAGCGGCGCATTGAAAGAATATACCTTCGTACGCGAAGGCGGTGCCGGCATCTTCGATATCAGCCACATGGGGCAGGTTCGCGTTAGCGGTGCACAGGCGCTGGCATTTCTGCAATATGTTACCACCAATGATGTATCGAAACTGGTTATCGGACAGGTGCATTATTCCGCTCTGCTGGGTGATAGCGGCACTTTTATCGATGACATCACCACCTACAAGATTTCCGATACCGAATATTATCTCTGCATCAATGCCGCCAATCGTCATAAGGATGTGGCGCATCTGAAGGCTCATGCCACCGATTTCGATGTCAATATCGCCGATGAGTCCGATGATACCACGCTGCTGGCCTTGCAAGGCGCTGCGGCACAGGCTGTATTACAACCGCTGGTGGATGGCGATCTGGAAAAAATCGGTTATTATAAATTTGCACAGGCCAATGTGAACGGAACCCGCGCCATCGTATCGCGTACCGGCTATACCGGTGAAGACGGTTTCGAGATTTATATTCCCAATACTATCGCCATAGCAGTATGGCGGCAGTTGCTGGCAAACGGTGCTGAACCGATCGGGCTGGCTGCGCGCGATATGCTGCGTACCGAAATGGGTTATGCGCTGTATGGCCATGAGATTTCCAATGCTGTGACACCTGTGGAAGCCAGACTGATGTGGATCACCAAACTCAACAAGGGCGACTTTATCGGTAAAAAAGCTGTTGAAACACGCAAGAACCAGGGGCCGGAAAAGCGCCTGATTGCGCTGAAACTGACCGATCGAGGTATCCCGCGCGAACATTATGCCGTGTTTGTCGATGGTAAAAAAAGCGGTGAAATCACGTCCGGCATGCACTCGCCGATGGCTGGCGGGGTTGCATTGGCTTATGTAAAGCCAGAACATGCGGAGTCAGGCGCACTGAGCGTGGAGATTCGCGGCAAACAAGTCGCCGCTGAACGCGCCAGCCTGCCTTTTGTGCGAAGTAATGTAAGAAAATAAACAACGAACCACAAAGGACGCTAAGGTACGCAAAGGAAAACCAGACAAAAAATGCGGCGCACCAGCTTCAAATACCAATGTATAATATTTATTGGTTTTGGCTTTCTTTGCATGCCTTTGCGGTTCAAAAATAGGGAGATTCACACATGACAATTCCTGCAGATTTGAAATACACCAAAGAACACGAATGGGTACGCATTGACGGTGACACGGCTACATTCGGCATTAGCGACCATGCCCAGGAAGCGCTCGGTGATATTGTTTTTGTCGAACTGCCCGAGATTGGCTGTAAGATTGATGCCGGCGACGCCTATGCTGTCGTGGAGTCAGTCAAAGCAGTCTCTGATATCTATGC
>CAZUVA010000191.1:0-2350 GCA_964622755.1 uncultured Zetaproteobacteria bacterium | reverse complement strand
ATGGCTTGACTGTCACTTTGAGATTTAAAAACGCCAGCAGTCTGAATTCAGCATGCCTAAACCAATTGTGATAAAAAAGTTTTGGCTGGCACAATCACAGGGCGTTTGAGATCGAATACATTTTTATCAACATACTGGCCATCCATGGCCACTTGAAAGACATGCTCCACCTTGAGTTGTTTGGCGAATACTTCCAGACTGCTGGAGAGAGGCTGATTCATTGCGCTCTTCACTTCCACGATAAACCACGGCTCGCCATCTTTTGAGACCAGGAAATCCACTTCCCTTTTTTCCTTATCACGCAAAAAAAAGAGCCCGTAATCACCCAATCCCGTATCTGACCAGTAATGAACGGCCTTCAACAAATGCGAGGCAATAAAATTTTCATTGCGCGCGCCGATATCCGTACATTGCGACCAGTCCCATAAATAATATTTTGGCTCTTTTAACAGGGAACGCGTTATATTTTTTGTCCATGGACGAATGGCATAGCAATAATACATGGCCTCCAGAACGCTCAACCAACGCCGAACAGTATCCACGGACACCCGTATTTTCTTTGCCAGATTGCTGTAACTTGTGAGTTGACCCGCCTGATGTTTAAGCAATACGGCCAGCATTTCGATCTGCCCAAGTCCCTGGACTTTTGTTAATTCGCGAACATCTTCCTGTAGCAATTGCTGCTGGCGTAATTTACTCCAGCGATTAAAGAAACGGCGATCCCGTTTGAGATATGACTCCGGGAACCCACCCCATGTTAATAACGCATCGAAATCTCCACCCGCAATACTCTGCGGCATTTGAATATCTGTCTTATCATCTGTGGGCACGTCCATCACCTCGCGTACAGAAAGCGGATGCAGGCGGTAGTTGAAATATCGCCCCATCAGACTATCTCCCCCTTTTTTATACACATCCATCTTGGCGCTTCCTGTTATCAGGATACGGCATTGCCCATGATACTTATCATAAAAACCTTTCACCAATTGCTTCCATTTGGGGAATTTATGGATCTCATCCAGAATGATTAAAGGTGCGTCAGTACGCAACTGATCCATACCGATATGTTGGGCAATTGCCTTTCCACCCTGTAGCAACAACTCACGGTCATCGAAATCATCCCAGTTCAGATAAAATGTTTTCTGCCTGGTAAAAATATCGAGAGCCAGTGTGGTTTTACCTACCTGACGCGGCCCTGAAAGCATCGCCATCTGATGATGAGAAGAAAAATGGGAAAGAAGGGTGTTCCTGTATTGCCTGTTCATACGTCTATTTTTACTATAATCGTAAAATAGTCAAGACTAAAATAATATATATATTAAAATAGTCAATTGTATCATCTCGATGATAACGCCGGAGATGCATTACAAAACTACGTAATCCTTGACGAGTAATTGCACCACGCCGTGGCCGCGATAAGTATCTTTCTGTAATTCACCTATCACGGAATAAATCAGAAACTATAGATGTAAAACATGAACCCATCGCCCGCCATGTTTGATTTTTAAGTGTTTTTTCACCGTTAATCCCAAAGCATTCTCACAGCCCTGATCCGGCACGATAACCGCCATGCGCCAGCCTGAAAATTGCTGACTGAATACCTCCCCAAGATTTTTGTATAACGATTTCACATCACCCTTGATTCGATCCCCATAGGGTGGATTGCAAATAATCAACCCCGGGCCTGAAGTGTTTTCGGGTACGGTCAGCCGGCAGACATCCAGTTGTTCAAACCTGATGATGTCGCCTGCTCCGGCCTGTGCAGCATTTCCTCTGGCCTGTTCAAGAATTCCGGCATCCAGCTCGCTGGCAATAATGCATGTTTGGCGTAAAGATCGCATGGCGAGGGCTTTATCGAGAGCCCTATGCCAACGTTTTTGTTTGAAGGATGGCCAATGGGAAAATGGAAAAGAATGGTCTAATCCCGGCGCACGTTTTTCTGCCATCCAGGCCGCTTCAATGGCAAAAGTACCGGAGCCGCACATTGGGCTGAGTAATGGCTCATCAGTTTCCCAGTCCATCCAGCGTAAAATTGCAGCGGCAATAGTTTCACGTACAGGGGCTCTGCCCGAATGCAGACGATAACCGCGCCGATCAAGCCTTTCCCCCGATGTATCCAGACTGATAGTGCACTGGTTGTTGCCTATGCGCAGCAATATCTGTTGTTCAGTTGCCACATTACCCGCTTCAGTTTCCCGGGATTCATCTTTTTGGGATGCAATTTTTGGGGATGCAAGCTCAAGCCTGTCTCGAACGGCATCTGAAACAGCCAGTTGTGCCCGAGTAGAGTGCATGAGCTTTGAAGTGTTGCATGATGCCCTGACAGAGATGGAAACCTGTGGGCCGATAT
>CAZUVA010000190.1:0-2353 GCA_964622755.1 uncultured Zetaproteobacteria bacterium | reverse complement strand
AATGATAACGCAGGCGGGCGATATTTCCCCTGAATAGTTGATAATGTCCACTTTATTCAAAAAACGGCGTATTCCATACTGTCACCAGCCATTGAAAAGGAGGCATGTATGAAAAAAATAATATTGGGATTGATTTTCCTTTCATTTACAAGCGTATCAGCTTATGCCGGTCCACAAGATAGAGGTATACTGACTGGCGCTGCTGTGGGGGCAACCGCCGGGGCAGTCATAGGTTCCCGGAGCAATGAGACTGCTGAAGGAGCGGTAATCGGTGCAATGTTCGGAGCAGTTGCGGGCGCGATTTTGAGTGATGTGAGCGATGAACCTTCCTATTATGGTCACTCGTATGGTCAAAATGCCTATTACAGGGACAATGCCTATGAAGAGCACAGGGAACATGAAATGCTCGAAAGATACCACCGCAGGCATGTTCGCATGTACCACAATGATTACGACCGCCGTGCATACTTTCATCACCGACACCATGGCTATGGGCATTACAGTCACAACTATCGTAATGGCAGGAATTTTAACCATGCGGTTCATGAGGCACAGGAACGACATGAGTATCTTGAACACCGTGGTCACAATCAGCATGGACAACATCAACAGTACTACGCGTGGGCTGATTAGACCCCCGATTGTTTCTCCGGATGCGGCGAGTGCTTCTGCCTTGCCGCATCAAGAGAGGGGAACCAACAACCGAATGAGCGAGGTGCATCATGAATATTGATCGGGCAAGAAGAATCGCAAACAGTTTTTCCGGCAGTGTTTCCTTGAAGGTCAGTCAGTTCAGGCAGGGGTTGCTGGTTCAATACAGGAAAGAAAGTTGTTATTTTTCACACGAGTCCCGCTTCTGGGGTTATATTTTTTCTCTGGCCGGTGTGCCGGCAGCGGTTGCGAATACTACGAGTGAGATCAGGTAAGGCTGAAAGCAGCTTTGGCGATGCGGCCTACTGCGTCTTCCAGCGTATCCTGACTAACCGCATAGGAGAATCGTA
Organism: uncultured Zetaproteobacteria bacterium; assembly: GCA_964622755.1. Lineage (GTDB taxonomy): Bacteria > Pseudomonadota > Zetaproteobacteria > Mariprofundales > Mariprofundaceae > Mariprofundus. Next base: position 1,352 of record CAZUVA010000190.1, on the reverse strand, counting down.
CATGCCCGGGAGAGCCAAAGGCTGTTCCCGGTACGAGTGCGACGCCTGTTTCTTCGAGTAGCCATTCGCAGATGACCACATCATCCGCTAGTTCGATACCGGAAGCTGTGGTTCTACCGATCCAGTTCGCAACAGAAGGAAAAACGTAAAATGCGCCATCGGGCATGATGGCATGCATGCCGGGGATGGCATTGATGGCACCCACCAGCCAGCCGCGACGGGTTTCGTAGGTGGTGACCATCTCTTCCAGTTCATCGGTTGGTCCGGTCAGTGCAGCCAGAGCTGCTTTCTGGGCAATGGCATTGGGGTTGGATGTGCTCTGCCCCTGAATCTTGGTCATCGCCTTGATGATTGTGGAGGGGCCTGCACAAAAGCCGATGCGCCAGCCGGTCATACAGAAGGCTTTGGAGACGCCGTTGAAGGTGATCGTTTGATCTTTCAGATCGGGATTCACCTGAGCAAAAGTTGCGAATATTTTACCGTCAAAGAGGATTTTCTCATACATATCATCAGTGGCGACAAGTAAATCCGGATGTTTGCGTACCACATTACCAATCGCTTTCAATTCTTCAGCCGAATAGACCATGCCGGTTGGGTTGGATGGCGAATTAAGAAACAGGATTTTGCAACGAGGGCATAATACCTCCTCCAGTTGTGCCGCCGTGATTTTGAAATCTGCCTCAGACGTGGTAGATACGATCACGGGAATTCCTTCCGCCAGTTTAACCATATCAGGATAGGAGACCCAGTAGGGCGCGGGAATAATAGCTTTCTCGCCTGGATTCATCACCGCCATCAGTAAATTATAGATGCACTGTTTGCCGCCGGTGGAGACAAGTATGTCATCTGTACTGTAATCCAGATCGTTGTCCCGCTTGAATTTTTCTGCGATCACCTGGCGCAGTGCCGGAATGCCGGCGACAGCCGTATAACGGGTAAAACCGGTATTGATGGCCTCAATACCTGCCTCGCGGGCGGCCTTGGGTGTTTCAAAGTCGGGCTCGCCGACCGAAAGTGAAATGATACTTTTCCCGGCTGCTCGCATTTCTGCCGCCTTGGCGGTAATGGCCAGCGTGGCCGATGGTTTAATTTGTTGGACACGGTTCGATAATCTTCTCATGACATAATCCTGCCATGCAGGAAAGAATGCTCAAGTCTGAGCTGATTTCGCTGCCTCGTATTTTCCTGGGAGTCTGTCGGGCTTAGGGGAATCGTTGCGAGCAGGTGGGGAAATGTGTTAAAAATAGCATGATTTTGAGGCGCATAGTGGTAACTTTGTAACGATAAATCAGGGTATTTTGGGCCGTTGTTCCTGCCGTGCAGTAGATTTCTCATAAGTCCGACAGACTCCT
>CAZUVA010000189.1:0-2366 GCA_964622755.1 uncultured Zetaproteobacteria bacterium | reverse complement strand
GGGTCAGGAGCTATAAATGGAAAGCATACGCAGTGTACTTACACGCGAACATCACGCTTGTGATGGTCTGGTTGATGCGTTCGAAGCATCGGTATCACAGCAGCAGTGGGATAAGGCAGACACTCTTTTTGCTGACTTTTCGGCAAGTATGGAACGCCATCTGAGTAAGGAGGAGGATGTGCTTTTTCCTGCCCTGGAACAGAAAATGGGGGCGGGCATGGGGCCTGTTCAGGTGATGCGCGCAGAGCATGAAAATATGCGCCAACTGTTCGGTGAAATCAGAGAAGATATAGCACAGCGACAATCTGAACACTGTTTGGGGCTGACAGACACGTTGCTGATGTTGATCCAGCAACACAATCTCAAGGAAGAAGGCATGCTCTATGCCATGGCTGACCAGATTCTCGCCGGTGAACAAGGTGACATGATAGCGCAATTGTGCGCAGACGATGGGGAAGCCTGATTACCAATGAATCCAGAGCAACGTCTTGATGTCAATCTGCTGGAACCGCCGGAACCGATGGGACTCATCCTGTCAGCCATTGATTCTCTGACGCAGGGTCGTTATTTGCGAATACTGATCCACCGCGAACCTTTTCCGCTTTACGATATCCTCAGACGGGAAGATTTTTCTCACAGCATTCGAGCAGGCAGAGACAGTGTCTTTGAATTATTCATCTGGCATGCTCACGATGATAAAGCTGCTGCGTTGGCGCAGGCTGCTGCTGATACATTGAACAACCCGGATCCATGAGGCATGCCTCCGGGCTGACTCTGGAGCAAGCGCCTCCGATTTCTGTACCGCTTCGTTTCTTTCTTACTGCGCCCTTGTTCGGGTTGGCGGCAGCCATGCTGTTGATGATGTCCGGCCCGGAAATCCTGTCCGGACGCTGGATGCCTCAAATGATGGCGCTGACCCATCTGATGACGCTGGGTTTTATCAGCATGATTATGGCAGGTGCGCTGTTGCAAATGATGCCGGTGGTGATCGGCTCTCCGGTATGGCGGCCTCGCCTGACCAGTTTTGTGCTTCATGCCCTGTTATGCCTGGGCGTTGCAGCCCTTGCTGGCGGTTTCTGGTTTGATCATGCCGGGTTGATGCGCTTCGCACTGCTTTTGCTGGCTGTGGCGCTGATATTCTTTGTGTTTGTGATGGTATTGAGTTTGGCGCAATCCAGGGTGCGCAGTTCGACTGCCAGCGGTATTCGTCTGGCGGTTGTCGCGCTGGCTATCACGCTTGCGTTTGGCCTGAGAATTGGTGCGGAGCATATCTGGCAGTTTCAAGACTATGTCGCTCATTCATGGTCAAATATACACATGCTCTGGGCTCTGATTGGTTGGGTGGGGCTGCTGATTTTCAGTATTGCCTATGAAGTGATTCCGATGTTTCAGCTCACGCCAGCCTATCCCGACTGGATGCAGCGCTGGCTGATCAAAACGATGTTTGTCGTGTTGAGCTTGTGGACGGGTGCCTATCTGCTGGCCATGCCCGGCTGGCTGCTGACGCTGTTCGGTTTGGGCATGGCGGCAGTATTCGTGTGCTTCGCCATCACCACGCTGTATTTGCAACAAAACAGACGCAGACGCCGTTTCAACGTTACCATGGCATTCTGGCGCATTGCTATGCTTGCGCTGCTTGCGGCAGTTGTTGTCTGGATCAGCGGTCAGTTTCTGTCGCAACTGGCGGCGTGGTCAGGCTACGGCCTGTTGCTGGGGGTGCTTTATATTGTCGGTTTCGTCGTTTCGGTCATCAGCGGGATGCTTTACAAAATCGTTCCGTTTCTGATCTGGTTTCATCTGCAAAGTCGGCACATCAGTCAGTCCGGGCTGCCAACGGTGAATGAAATTATTCCAGAGAAGGGGGCGTATCGCCAGATGCTTGTCCATTTATCAGCCCTGCTATTGCTGTTGGCCGCAGTGATTTGGCCGCAATGGTTTGTCTATCCCGCTGGTTTTCTGGCTGCGGCGTCCTTTTTGTTGCTCGCAATCAATCTGATTGCTGCTTGCCGGGTTTATAGCCGAACATTGGCAAGCCTTGCCGATTCGTAACTGTTGAGTAACAAAATGGTGAGTCTACCATTTTATTACTCAATCGTTGGGTGTTCGCAATGCGACTTGGGTCGCTATTCAGCAGGCTTTGGAAGTGCGGCTTTAGCCGCGCCAAATAGTGAATCAAGGCGCGACTAAAGTCGCACTTCCGATACGATTGACTCCAATTTTGTTACTCAAGAGTTGATCTCCCCGTAAAAAGTACGCGCTCCAAAGATATGCCGCGAGAACGGTTGCAAGCATTGGATATTTCCTTCAATCGACAGTTTTCATGGTGTAAGTTGCCAAAGTCTTCAAAATACCCGATAATTCCGCTC
>CAZUVA010000188.1:0-2376 GCA_964622755.1 uncultured Zetaproteobacteria bacterium | reverse complement strand
AAAGTGGCGGATATGTCGCCCGAAAACATCGCATGGGGCCGTAAAGAGCTCGATATTGCTGAAACTGAAATGCCCGGCCTGATGTCTATTCGTGAAAAATACAGAGCAGAGCAACCATTGAAAGGCGCACGCATTGCAGGTTCCCTGCATATGACTATCCAGACGGGCGTGTTGATTGAGACACTGATAGCCCTCGGTGCTGAAGTGCGCTGGGCATCATGCAACATTTTCTCTACACAGGATCATGCCGCAGCCGCAATCGCGGCCAAAGATATCCCGGTATATGCCCACAAAGGCGAGACACTGGAAGAGTATTGGGAATTCTGTCACGCCATCATGGAATGGCAGGATGGCGGCACACCAAACATGATTCTTGATGATGGCGGTGATGCGACTGTATTGCTGGTGTTGGGCTCGAAAGCGGAATTGGATGTATCTGTACTGGATAACCCGGGTTCCGAAGAAGAAGAATATCTGTATGCCTCCATCAAAAAACGTCTGGCCACGCAGCCTGGTTATTACACTAGCCGTCGCGATGCCATTCAGGGCGTGACTGAAGAAACTACCACAGGCGTGCATCGTTTGTATCAGATGCAGGAACGTGGCGAACTGCCATTCCCGGCGATCAATGTGAATGATTCGGTCACCAAATCCAAGTTCGATAATCTGTACGGCTGCCGTGAATCACTGCTTGATGGCATCAAGCGCGCTACGGATGTGATGATTGCCGGTAAAATTTGCGTCGTACTCGGTTACGGCGATGTGGGTAAAGGTTGTGCGCAGGCATTCAAGGGCATGGGCGCTACGGTTTGGGTGACTGAAATTGATCCGATCTGTGCATTGCAGGCCGCGATGGAAGGTTACCGAGTGGTCAATATGGATGATGCCTGCAAGCAGGGTAACATCTTTGTTACCACCACCGGCAACTATCATGTCATCACCCATGATCACATGGTGGCGATGCCTGATCAGGCGATTGTCTGCAATATCGGTCATTTCGATAATGAAATCGATTGCGCCAGCTTGAAAGGCTATGAGTGGCTCAACATCAAACCACAGGTCGACCAAATCATTTTCCCTGATGGCACGCGTATCACATTGCTGGCTGAAGGCCGTTTGGTAAACCTGGGTTGCGCAACTGGCCATCCGAGTTTCGTGATGTCCAATTCATTCTCCAACCAGACTCTGGCCCAGATTGAATTGTTCAACCAGACCGGCGAATATAAAAAGGAAGTCTATACCTTGCCGAAACAGTTGGACGAAGAAGTAGCGCGTTTGCATCTGGCCAAAATCGGTGTGAATCTGACGCCGTTGTCGGAAGAGCAGGCTGATTATATCGGCGTGCCTGTAGAAGGTCCGTACAAACCTAACCACTACCGCTATTAAGAATCAGATATGAGGATGGTGACGATCAATTCTTTTTTGGCTGTCGCTATCCTTGTATCTGTTTTATCTTATTCTTCTGTCTGGGCTGCCGGCGGGTTATCTGTTGATGCAAAATTTGATCTGACCGGTGATGGCATCGTGGATGCCTCCGACTGGGCCAAAATGAGTGAGGATGCCAAGCAAGCCTATGCCAACGAATCAGTGCAGGCTCTTGGTCAGGATCCCAAGGCAATTTTTGAAGGCCGGAAGACACGCGGAGCCCGCTATTTGCAAGGTCTGCGCTCTGTTTACGAGTAGATTTAACTTGTGCGTACGATATTGACAATGTGCGACTTGTTGGCTATAACAATATTATACACCATTAGCGGTTCTCTTGAGCCGCTGGCGGTCGCCGACGGGCGGCCGCCCCTGTTTTTGGCCCCTGTTGGTTCAGATTAATTCACACAGGTATTTTACAATGATGCAGGTCATATGAATCAGCAAAGAAACTGGCAGCAGGTTGATCGGCCCGGCGAAGGGCAGGCGATATGTTTTCCATTGCGTTCATCTATTCCACTTCCGGATGGGCGGCGCATTGATCTCAAAGAGCAGGGGTTTCTGACCTGTTTTCAGGGCGAGTTGCGGGCATGGCGAAATCATTGTCCACATGCCGGCTCACCGCTGGACTGGATTCCCGGCCAATTCTATAGTGATGATGGCAAGCGTCTGGTTTGCCATACACATGGAGCGCAGTTCCACCCGCTGACCGGAGCATGTTTGTCCGGGCCCTGCTCGCGAGGCCTTTTCCCGCTTGACTTCCAGGAGCAGGAAGATGTTGTACTGGTTCCTGTATCTGTGGATGCCATGAATACTTTATAGTTTTCCCGGACACTAGTCTGTCGGACTTATGGGGATCGTTGCGAGCAGGTAGGAAAATGAGTCAAAAACAGCATGATTTTGAGACGCATAGTAGTAACTATGCAACGATAAATCAGGGTATTTTGGGCCGTT
>CAZUVA010000187.1:0-2411 GCA_964622755.1 uncultured Zetaproteobacteria bacterium | reverse complement strand
AATTCGTTGAAACGCGAGAAAGAGCGTTTTGAACCGTTAAAACCGGGCAAGGTCGGCATGTATGTCTGCGGTGTGACGGTCTATGACTATTGCCATGTCGGCCATGCCCGGGTGATGGTGGTGTTTGATATTATTAATCGCTGGCTGCAACAGTTGGGTTATAATGTTGACTACGTACGTAATTTTACCGATGTGGATGATAAAATTATCAAGCGGGCGGCTGAACGCGGTATTAGAATTGATGTGCTGACGGACGAGATGATTGCCGCATTTTATGAGGATATCGATAGTCTTGGTTGCCTTCACCCGACCCATGAACCGCGTGCAACCGCGCACATGCCGGAAATGATTACCATGATTGAGTCCCTGATGCAGCAGGGGCGTGCCTATGTATCCGACTCCGGTGATGTGTTGTATGCGGTTCGCACGTTTGATGGTTACGGTAAACTTTCGGGTAAAAATATTGATGACCTGGAATCCGGCAGCCGTGTCGATGTGGATGAAAGCAAACGCGATCCGCTTGATTTCGTATTGTGGAAAATGGCCAAGCCGGGTGAGCCGGCATGGGATTCACCATGGGGAACAGGCCGACCGGGTTGGCATATCGAGTGTTCGGCCATGAGTTGTTCGCATTTGGGAGACACCTTCGATATTCATGGTGGTGGTATGGATTTGAAATTTCCTCATCATGAAAATGAAATTGCCCAGGCAACGGCGGCCAACGGCGGCGGTTTTGCCCGTTACTGGCTGCATAATGGATTTGTGAATATTAATGCCGAGAAAATGTCCAAATCGCTGGGTAATTTTTTTACCATTCGGGAAGTGACAGAAAAATATCATCCGGAAGTGCTGCGTATGTTTATGTTGGGTACGCATTATCGTTCACCGCTCGATTTTTCCGATAGCGCGCTGGATGCTGCCAAGGCCGGTCTGGATCGGTTATATGAGACCATGAAACGGTGTCAGGAGTCAGGAGTCAGTGCCCCGGAGAAAATTGAAGCCTGTCACATTTCACACCTACCGGTTGCCTTCACTACAGCCATGAGTGATGATTTCAATACACCTGAAGCATTAGCCAGTCTGTTCGACACCTGCCGGTCGCTGAACAAGGGTCTGGATTCAGACGAAGATGTGGGCATGCTGTTCGATCAGTTTCGGGCCATGACCGATGTGCTGGGCATTGTTCAACATGATGCCGAAGCATGGTTCAAGTCCGGTGATGTGGATGCGGAGCGCATCGAGGCGTTGATTATCGAACGCAGTGCAGCAAAAAAAGCGCGTGATTTTGCACGTGCTGATATGATTCGTGACGAATTATCGACTGAAGGGATTATCCTTGAAGATAGCCCGACAGGGACGACATGGAAAAAAGCCTGATCGTTCAATAGTCAAAGGCATTTACCGCAGAGGACGCTAAGGACGCAGAGGAAAAGCAAAACCATAAAAATATAACAAATAGCCACATTTTCTCATGCAGTTGCGATTTTAACTTTCCTTAGCGTCCTCTGCGGTGAAAAAAAGGTTTTAGGAGTTGTTGATGCAAGCGAAAGTGGAAGAAACGATTGCGCTGCTGAAACAGGCACAGGATGAGTATGGGCCGGATCTGGTATTTGCCAGCAGCTTTGGCGCTGAGGATGTGGTGCTGATTGATTTGATCAGTAAAAATGCCTCGGCAATTGATATTGTGACGCTCGATACCGGCCGGTTGCCGCAGCAAACCTATGATGTGATGGATGCCTGCAGGGGTAAATACGGCTTAAAAATCAACGTGTATTTTCCCGATACGGCTGAAGTAGAAAGGATGGTGAGGGAATCCGGCCTCAATTTATTCTACAAATCAGTGGAGAATCGCAAACATTGTTGTGAAATTCGTAAAATACATCCGTTAAAACGTGCGCTGTCAGGGAAAAAAGCATGGATCACTGGTGTGCGTCGTGAACAGGCTGATTCACGTCAGACTATGGCGGCGGTCGAAGATGATGCTTATTTCGGGATTAAGAAATTCAATCCTCTGATTGAGTGGAGCGAAGCAGAGGTATGGAGCTATATTCGCGATAACGATGTGCCGTACAACGCATTGCACGACCAACACTACCCATCTATTGGTTGCGATTGTTGTACGCGGTCTATCACAGTGGGAGAAGACCCGAGATCCGGCCGATGGTGGTGGGAACAGGAAAACGGCGTGGCTGAATGTGGCCTGCATGCCAGTCCGATTAAAAGGAAATAATTCCATAGAAGCTAACTTCTGTCAGCTTCTATCATATGTTGTCGATCAGCGCTTAAAAGCTGACTCTGTAATGTGCATCTTGCCAGCATTTGGGCAATGTTTCGCCGGAAGGGAACGTCAGCTCCGACTTGTCAATGCTGACCGGTTCACCAGCTTCTTCTCCTGCATGATAGCGAACTGT
>CAZUVA010000186.1:0-2428 GCA_964622755.1 uncultured Zetaproteobacteria bacterium | reverse complement strand
TTCAGCGATACCTTGATATCGTAAAAATCCATTTCCTCCAGAATATGGATATGATTCAGGGCCGATTCCACCATGGCATCGGCACAGGGTTCACCATATTTCTCATTCAACTTTTTTTCCAGAGAACCAGCGTTTACCCCGATGCGGATTGAGATGCCACGCTCGGTTGCCTTCTTCACCACCCGTTCGACCCGCTCGCGGCCACCGATATTGCCGGGATTGAGGCGCAGTCCGTGTACTCCGGCATCAAGGGCCGCCAGTGCCATTTTATAACTGAAATGGATGTCGGCGATAATCGGCACATCTGTCTGGGCCAGAATCTCCGGCATGGCTGCTGCTGATTCAGGATCGGGCACGGAAACGCGCACAATATCGGCACCAGCATGCGCCAGGCGCTGAATCTGGCCCACCGTAGCATCGATGTCCGTTGTCAGGGTATTGGTCATGGATTGCACGGCAATCGGCGCATCACCGCCAACACTGACTTTTCCAACCTGTATCTGTCGGGTTTTACGCCGCGGCAATACTATCGTATCCTGCATATGTATCCTCTTTCGGGTTGTGGCAGCACTGAATAAAAGGAACGCTGATTCATGATTTTTTATTTAGGCTCTTGCAGCAGATTCAGGCGCTCCTGTAACTGGCGTGCCCGGCGCAGGGATTCTACATATTCGGATTGCTCCGGCTTTAATGTCACAGCTTTAACCCAGTATTGAATGGCGCGATCCAGTTGTTCTTTCCTGAATACTATACTACCTCTGGAAAACATCTCAGCAGCTGATATATCTACTTTTTTCTGCACCTGGTTCAGTAGTTTTTCAGCACCTTTACCGCCATTTCGGCGATAGATATGCGCAAGTTGTCTGGCTTTCAGTAATTCTCCGGCTTTCAGTGCAGCCTGCACCTGTTTAGCAGTGGCTGACTTGGCATGGTTCGCCCGCTTAATCAACGTCGGTTTCTCGGCTGCATTGACCGCAGGTATATTGGGAATTTTCAGAAACGCCGGCATTTCATGTTTAATTGCAACCAGCAGTTTCTCTCCTTTGCTGCTGCCGGGTTGCAATCGCATGTAGGATTCAATCTCGACATAGGCTATTTCAGGCAGACCTTTGCGTAAAAAGCGTTTGGCCTCACGAAATACCAGGTTAGCTCTGTCATCCAGTGTATCGTTGTAATTTTCGCGCATGCGTTCATACGCGTCATCTTTTGGACTCAAGCCATTGGGCGCTTCATAGGAACTGGCATAGGAAAACAGTGTACGATCTTCCTTTCGGCGTTGCCGCAGTAGTTTTTCCATGCGAAGCTGGCGCAGTTGTTCCTCCATCTCGGCCTGTTTCTTTTCCATGACTTCTGGTTTGATGGAGACAGCTTTAGCCTGATCATATGCCCAGCTCGCTTTCGACCACAGTTTCTTTTCCTCGAGATCTTTTGCGATGCGCAGATAATGGATGAAAAGCCGTCTACGTGCGGGTTCAATTTTTTGTTCCAGTAGTCGATGGGCTTTTCTGTAATCACGATCGGACTTGTCCAGATTAAGTGTTCGCGCTCTCGCCTGCATGATCCTGCCATGTTTGAAATCATGATTAATGGAGCCGTATGCGCCCGTCATACTGAATGTTTTACTGCTCTTAACCAGAAGGCTGTCAAGGCCTCCTTTGTTTATCTGGCAGGCAGTCAACATGATGGCTGCAATCATCAAACAGCAGAATTGAAACATAAATCAGGCATCTCCTGCGATCTGACGTACACTATCGGGCAGTTCGAGATTAAATGCCAAATCTAAGACATATTCAATGTTTCGAAGCAAAGACGGGTCGGAAAACAGAACACGCCCGATTTCAACTTCCCGGTTTATACCTTTGATGTTTTTCACATCCAAGGGCTGAAAATCGAAACCTTCACCCAAAAGGTTGAATGTTTTTCGGGGCATCACCAACTCGCCGCCATTGCCTAGCGTGGCCATGCGCGATGCCATATTCACAGCATCTCCAATCACTGTATATTCCAGTCGTTGGGCAGCGCCAATATTACCGACAATGGCCTGCCCGCAATTCAGTCCAACCCTGAATCTGATAGGTTCGCCATCAGGCCGTTTTTTACCCAGTCTCCTGCAGGCCAAACTCACCGCCATTCCCGCTTCAGCCGCATGCCGGGCATGGTCTTTGTCATGAACCGGATGATTAAACACAGCCATCACTGCATCGCCGATATATTTATCTACATGGCCACCATAGTAGGCGATAACACGATGGAAAACCTCAAAATGGTCATTCAGAAGATTGATGACATCTTCTGTTTCTATGGATTCGGAAAAAGAGGTGAAACGTACCATGTCAGCAAACAGCACCGAGACTTCCTGGCGGTGATTTTTTACCTGTACATCACCGCCTTCAAACACCTCCTTGATTAGCTCAGGGTTAAGGTAACG
>CAZUVA010000185.1:1206-2436 GCA_964622755.1 uncultured Zetaproteobacteria bacterium | reverse complement strand
TGCCAACCCGGCGAAGGCAGCCATAATTTCCGGTGTCATCACACCCGCCAGCGATATATCACCGCCCTGCTCCAGTACACTGCCAAGGCCCGAACCGGTCAGCGCGAACACAAAGGTGGCTGGCATAATACCAAAAAAGGTAGCGATTACATAAACGCGTAAAGAGACACCGAGAAAGGCAGGCGCCAGATTGACCAGGAAAAAGGGGAATATCGGCACCAGCCTCAAGACAAACATATAGCTCAACGCGTTTTCGGAAAAACCGGCCTGCATTTTTTTCACAGCTCCGCCAGCTTTGGCCATCAGGAAATCACCCAGAGATGTCTTGGCAATCAGAAACAGCGCTGATGCACCGATGGTCGCACCAACTACTGCGTACAAAGCACCTGCCGTAGCCCCGAACAGCAAACCACCGGATAACGTCATCATCAATCCACCCGGCAGAGAAAAAGCTACGACCGCAATGTAGAGCAGAATATAAAGTAGTGGTGCCAGAATGACATGCGCATCCACCCATGCGGATAACCATGCCTTGTGCTCAGCCAGGGCATCAAAACTCAGATATCGGCCAAGATCAAAGGCAAAGAAAAGTACCAGCGCAAGCACCAGAACCAGCAGTGGTATCAATCGTTTAAGCATATTCATCCTTTGTTTGTCTATCATTCATTTGCTCATCATCCATTCGCATATAACTCGATATTTCTTCATTCAACAATCAGGACATAATCGGGCGTCGGATTCAAGGGGCATGAGTAGCGATATTCGCCCGATTCAAGTGTAATGGCGTAATCACGCACGCCTCCTGTAGCAATGCCACCCCCTGAAATGCCGGGCAATGTCCAGCGTGATATGCCTGCCCCGCGCAACCAGAACCCCAATTCATAAGGCACATCACGATTCTTCACACGAAACACATAATCACCGGCTTTCAAATGCAACGGCTGTGCCTGTTTCAGACGTTTTTTCTGACTTGCCTTATTAAGGCTGCGACACGAATCAGCCGATTTGCTGTTAAAATGGTGATCAATCCCTTCCGCTTCGACAAACTGACAGGCGGTTTGCGTTAACTCAAGTACCTCACTGGCGAACGCACTGAAAGGGCTCAATAACAAAGCCACTATTGGCAATCCTGCCAGGTAAGTACAACGCCATCTCATATTCCCATGGTCGCCACTCTGGTCGGAGCATTACAGATCATCCACATCTGACATCGACTTCGCTACACTGCGC
>CAZUVA010000185.1:0-1106 GCA_964622755.1 uncultured Zetaproteobacteria bacterium | reverse complement strand
ACTGAAATCGAAAAACGCCGCACCTTTGGCATTATTTCGCATCCGGATGCCGGCAAAACGACGCTGACAGAAAAGCTGTTGATGTTCGGTGGCGCCATTCAAATGGCCGGTGCGGTCAAGGCGCGCAAAGCTACTCGCCATGCCACTTCTGACTGGATGAAAATCGAGCAGGAGCGCGGTATTTCCGTCGCATCGTCTGTGATGAAATTTAATTATCGTGACTTCGAAATCAACCTGCTCGATACACCGGGACATCAGGATTTCTCCGAGGATACCTATCGTGTGCTGACTGCCGTCGATTCCGCCATGATGGTCATTGATTCGGCCAATGGCGTGGAACCGCAAACTAAAAAACTGATGGAAGTCTGCCGCATGCGCAATACCCCCATCGTCACCTTCATCAACAAACTGGATCGTGAAGGATTAGAACCACTCGACTTGCTGGCTGAAATTGAGGACAAGCTACAGATCGAATGCACGCCGATGTCGTGGCCGATTGGCATGGGAAAAGCATTCAAAGGTGTTTACAACCTGTATAAAAAAGAGCTGAACCTGTTCTCGGCCGGTTCCAAAACCAACGATTTTGATACCCTACAAATCAGCGACCTCTCCGATCCGCGGCTCGATGAACTGCTGGGCATGCAGGCAAATGAATTACGCGATGATATTGAACTGCTGGAAGGCGCTGCTGATCCGTTTGATCTGGATCATTTTCTGGCCGGTTCGCAAACCCCTGTCTTTTTCGGCTCTGCCATCAATAATTTCGGTGTCAAAGAATTGCTCGATGCTTTTGTGGAGTTATCCCCTGCCCCCGGCCCGCGTGATGCCATGGAACGCACGGTGCGCCCGGAAGAGTCGGATTTCTCCGGTTTCTGCTTCAAAATTCAGGCCAATATGGATCCAATGCACCGGGATCGCATTGCATTTTTCCGTATCTGCTCCGGCAGATTCAGCAAGGGTATGATCGTGCGCCATCACCGGCTCGGCAAGGATATAAAAATCCCCAATGCGACAATTTTTATGGCTCAGGATCGCAGTCATGTCGAGGAAGCCTATGCCGGCGACATTATCGGTATCCACAATCACGGCACCATCAAAATCGGCGA
>CAZUVA010000184.1:0-2441 GCA_964622755.1 uncultured Zetaproteobacteria bacterium | reverse complement strand
CGCGCAGCACTGGGCATGGATGCTGCGCTGGAAGAAATCGAGACCCATCGCGGACAATGGTTTGATCCTGCCGCTGTAGATGCCTGCCTGAGCTTGTTTCACAACAACGAATTTACTTTCGAATAATTACCCTTGTAGCGCTCTGTCTTGTCGAGCTTGTGCATAAGTATCCATTCTCAAATTGAAACCAAACGCTAACGCATTTGATTTTAGCGACCCGTCCGTGGGCCGCACGGGTACTCTGATTTTTTCAGAGTACCTTTAGAGCCATTTGCAATAAAGATATATTTTAAATACAAAAAATATATATATTGATATCATACTGTTACCATATATAATCCTATTTTTAATAGGTGTTATTATGAAGTGTATTTTACCCCCCCCCCTCAAACACATGGGTAAATCCTGATGGCGGCAAGGGTGTTTAAAGAGTTAACCATAGGCACACGCCTGAGTCTCGGCTTCGGCATTGTCTTCATACTTTTCTGTGCACTGACCATCTTCGCCATTAACCGCATGGAATCCCTGGCCAACGATACAAGCCAAATCTACAAGCATCCGCTAACCGTCAGTAATGCAGTGCTGAGGATCAATGCGCATATCATCAAAATGCATCGCAGCATGAAAGACGTCGCCCTCGATGAAACCATCGCGCAGATCCATGCAGATTCCCAGCTGGTGGATGGATTTGAAAAAGAAGTCTACGCCGACTTTGACATCATCGAAAAATTGTTCCTCGGTAACAAAACACTCTTTGATGTGGCCCGCCAGGTCTTTGTTGCATGGAAGCCCATCCGTGATGAAGTGATCGAGCTGATGCGCACCGAAAAAAGAAACGAAGCTGCGCGCATTACCAAGGGCATGGGCGCACAACATGTTGTAAAGATAGAAAACGCCATGGATGCCCTTAACGTCTTTGCCCAGAGCAAGGCCGCTGAATTTCTCGGCAGTGCCGAGAAGACGACAAAGCAATCGATAATAACCATGTACCTGCTCCTTCTTTTCACAGTGACAGGCATGATGGTGTTTACGATCTATCTGACCCGGAGTATCACACGTCCGGTCACAGCCCTCAGAGCTGCAACCCTGGAGATAGGAAAGGGGATATTCGATTCTCCACTGGGCATAGAGGCAGGCGGGGAGTTGGGAAAGCTTGCCATATCGATTCGTGAGATGAGCCATAACCTGAGCAAAGTGACCGCATCGCGTGACGAATTGAATCAAGAGATCATTGAGCGCAAAAAGATAGAAAAAGTACGTCAGAAATTAATGGATGATCTGGAAGATAAGGCTGCTGAGATGGAGCGTTTTGTTTATACTGTCTCACACGACCTGAAGAGTCCGTTGATCACCATCCAGGGATTTCTCGGCCTGCTGGAGAAGGATGCCCTCGGGGGTGAAACAAAACGCCTGCATGGCGATATCAATCATATTCACAAAGCAGCCGGACAGATGCAGCAGTTGCTGGCGGATCTGCTGGAAATTTCCCGTATTGGCCGTCTGGTCAACCCACCTGAAAAGGTGTCACTCAACGAACTGGCGAAGGAGGCTGTTGAACTGCTGCACGGGCAGATCAAAGAAAGCGGTGCACAGATCGATATTGCGCCCGATTTGCCAACCCTGTTCGGAGACCGAAAAAGGCTGCTGGAAGTGATCCAGAACCTGATTGACAACGCACTCAAATTCATGGGTGAGCAGACTGATCCGCATATTGAGATCGGCTATCGCCGGGAAAAAGGTGGAAATGCGTGCTACATCAGGGATAACGGTATCGGTATTGAGCCACGGTTTTATAAAAAGGTGTTTGAATTGTTTGAACGGCTAAATCCGACAGTGGAAGGAACCGGTATCGGCCTAGCCATTGTCAAACGGATCATAGATATAGAAGGCGGGCGCATCTGGGTTGAGTCGGAAGGGGAAGGCATGGGCTGCACATTCTTTTTTGTCCTTCCAGAACAAGGTGAAAAGAGAATTGTAAAAAGAGAGGCATGAAGATGGAAAACATACAGAGTGAACCGGCAGTCATCCTGATTGTTGAGGATAACCCGGCCCATACAGAACTGATCATACGCGGACTTGAGGATGGGCAGGTTGCCAACCGGATTATTCATGTTTCCGATGGTGAGGAAGCACTGGATTACCTTTTCCGGCATGGAAAATATACCGACCCGGCAACTAGCCCCCGGCCTCAGCTCGTCCTGCTCGATTTACGTCTACCCAAGCTGGATGGCCTGGAAGTGCTGAAAGAGATCAGAACATCCAGCCTGAATGGCATGCCGGTGGCTATCCTCACCTCGTCGGAAGCAGATGCCGATATGGCCAAAGCCTATAAGTACAATGCCAGCAGTTACCTGGTCAAGCCGCTCGATTTTACCACATTCAAGAACTTAATGGATGATCTCGGCTTCTACTGGCTATGCTGGAACAAGTATCCGTGGAAG
>CAZUVA010000183.1:0-2458 GCA_964622755.1 uncultured Zetaproteobacteria bacterium | reverse complement strand
ACTATCTGAAATCACTTCTGATGGGGGCAAGTTGATTTTAATGCGATTGCCCTGCTTGGGGGCTGACGGCATTGCAATTGCAAATAGCGCCATGCAAGCCATTGGCTGTGTAGCAGCCAGAATGTGCAATACCAATAACTGTCCGGCAGGTATCGCAACGCAAAACGCTGAACTGCGCAAGCGTTTGAATATAGAAAAATCGGCGACTCAGTTACACAATTTTTTTAACGCTTCTGTAGAATTAATGCAGGTTATGGCGCGTGCTTGCGGACATGATCATGTGAATAAATTCAATAAAGAAGACCTGGCAACCTGGCACCGTGAAATGGCGATGTTGTCAGGTGTGAAATATTCAGGTTTTGTGGATCCGAACAGCATTGAGAAGTTTTTATCATGAGTATCACCATTCAATCTGCCATCAGGGTACCCGAAGGGGATGGCGTTTCTGTCAAACGACTGATGCCGGTACACGGTCTGCGTAACTACGATCCGTTTGTGTTGTGGGATCATTTTGATATTAGCGGCGGCGGCTTTCCTGATCACCCGCATCGCGGTTTTGAAGCAATCACCTATCTGTTTGATGGAGGCATGCATCACACGGATAATCTCGGTAATCAGGGCGTCGTCCATGCCGGTGGAGCACAGCGATTTACGGCAGGCCGGGGCATAGTGCATTCCGAATTTCCAGATGGTCGTGCTCACGGTATTCAACTGTGGATCAATTTGCCCAAACGACTGAAATCAATTGCGCCGACTTACCAGCAATTGCAGTCTGATATGATTCCGGAAGCGCATCATGACGGTGTCACTATTCGTACCATTGTTGGTGAAGACAGTGTTATCAGCCTTCACACAGATGTGGAATATCTGGATTTACAGTTGCAGCCGCAGAGTTGTTTTGAACGTCAGGTTGCAGCTGGAGCCAGAGGGTTTATCTATGTCGTGGATGGCAGCGTCGAAATAGATGGTTTAAAGCTTGAATCCGGGCAGGCCGCATGTATGGATGGTATTGTCAGCACAAATATTCTGAGTGCAAAGGCATCTCGTCTGATGTGGTGCTTTGGCAGCCCGCACAACGAATCGATCCATCAGCACGGGCCATTTGTGGATTAGGACACTGAAATCCTAGCCGTGAACATAAATAGCTTTATCGCTACGGTCAGAAAGGTGTGAACAGGCCTTAGTTATTTTGGCGGTAGGGACGATCACTCATATGGGTCAGCAGATTGCCGAGATAATCACGCAGTTCCCGGCGATCCACAACGGCATCGATCAGACCGTGTTCGAGCAGAAACTCGGAACGCTGGAAGCCTTCCGGCAATTTTTGGCCTACGGTCTCCTGTATGACGCGAGGGCCGGCAAAACCGATCAGAGCTTTCGGTTCGGCAATAATGATATCGCCAAGCCATGCAACCGAGGCGGAAACGCCACCCATGGTCGGGTCGGTTAACAGGCAGATAAAGGGCAGGCGCGCTGCATTGAGTTGGTTGACGGTGGACGATGTTTTGGCCATTTGCATCAGCGACAAAACACCTTCCTGCATGCGAGCGCCGCCGGACGCGGTCACCAGCAGGTAGGGACAATGACGTTCCAGTGCATGTTCCATACCTCGGACGATTTTTTCACCCGCTACGGAGCCCATACTTCCGCCCATATAGCTGAATTCGAAAATGGATGCAGATACAGTACGGCCCTGAATATCGCCCAGATAATTGCGTATGGCATCTTCCGGCCCGGCCTTCTTGGCTGCATCTTTAGTGCGGTCTTTATATTTCTTTTTATCCTTGAAATTTAATGGATCCTGGGAACGCAGTTCGGTATCAGATTCCTCAAAACTGTCAGGGTCGAATAGCAGCTCGGCACGTTGATTTGCAGGCATGCGCAAATGGTGGTCGCACTTTGAGCATACCATGCCATTGCGATCCAATTCTTTATTATACAGGGCTTCGGAGCAGTTCGGACATTTCACCCACAACCCTTCCGGCGAACTGGAATCACTGGGTTTCAGGATATTCTTTGGTGTTTCAATCAGGCGTGTAAACCAGCTCATAAATCAGCAGACCTCTTTCCCGACGGGTATGATTTTTTCCACTTCAGTAATATGGAATAATAGTTCGGACTGGAAGAACCTGCCCCTTGTTTGTGTTCATTTAAAATAATAATTCATCAACCTGTGTCAACATGCGCAGGTGACGCACATTCAGTGCTTCAACTTCGGCAGTAATGATATTCAATGTTTCCGGTTTCATATGGTAAAGATAGACAGGCACATTTCCAAGTTGTTCAAATTTTTGCAGGTCTTCCATCATCCCCTTCGGGGTAAGGTGGCCACTAAGGTCGGCCAGATATTGATACTCGTTGGGAAACGAACAATCCATGATGATACCCTTCAGGTTCGGTTGCGCATTAGCCACTTCCCAGATGCGATCAGTATTGCCGGTATCGGCAGTATAAATCA
>CAZUVA010000182.1:0-2461 GCA_964622755.1 uncultured Zetaproteobacteria bacterium | reverse complement strand
AAGGTGCCGACCGGATGATGGAAGATGTGTTTGCGTTTCAGTTGGACTCCAAACTATTCTGCATAGCTTATTGTGATAGCCGTTCGGGTTGCTGAAGCTGTTGAACCACCGACTGGTCTTCCAGCGTGGAGATGTCGGAGGTGATATCGCGACCGGCTGCGATATCTCTGAGCAAGCGACGCATAATTTTTCCGGAACGGGTTTTCGGCAGACTGTCGGCAAAACGAATATCATCCGGTTTGGCAATGGCGCCAATCTCCTTGCAGACATGGGCGCGCAGCTCATTGGCCAGCGATTCACTGTATGCAGATTTGAGTACCACGAAAGCACACACGGCTTCGCCCTTGATTTCATCGGGTCGGCCGACAATAGCCGCTTCGGCAACACTTTCATGCGATACCAGTGCCGATTCGATTTCCATGGTGCCGAGGCGGTGGCCGGAAACATTCAGCACATCATCCACGCGGCCCATAATCCAGAAATAGCCGTTCTCGTCACAGCGAGCGCCATCGCCGGCGAAATAATAACGATTGTTAAATTTTTTCCAGTACGTATCGATATAACGTGCTTCATCACCCCAGATGCCGCGCAGCATGGATGGCCATGGCTGACGAATCACCAGCAAACCACCGCCCTCGGTGACCGGTTTTCCCTGTTCATCAACCACGGCGGCATCAATGCCTGGCAGAGGCAGGGTGGCCGATCCCGGTGTGGTGGGGGTGGCAAAGGGTAAAGGTGAAATCATGTGACCACCGGTTTCCGTCTGCCACCAGGTATCGACAATCGGGCAGCGTCCTTTACCGATGACATTGTGATACCACATCCATGCTTCCGGATTGATCGGTTCACCGACCGTGCCAAGCACACGTAATTTTGACAGGTCATACTGATTTGGCCATTCGTCGCCGGCCTTGATCAGGGCGCGAATGGCAGTGGGAGCCGTATAGAACACGGTAACGCCATGATCGGCACATATTTTCCATAACCGGCCCGGATCAGGATATGTCGGAACACCTTCATACATTAGCGTGGTGCCGCCACAGGCCAGTGGTCCATACACTGAATAGGTGTGGCCGGTAATCCAGCCGACATCTGCTGTACACCAGAACACATCGGAATCAGGCTGAAAATCGAATACCCAGTGCATGGTCAGTCTGGCCCACAGCAGATAACCTGCCGTACTGTGCAGAATGCCTTTGGGTTTGCCGGTAGAGCCCGAGGTGTAAAGAATAAATAATGGGTGTTCCGAATCCACCGACAGCGCTTCACAAACGTCAGGCTGCACCTTCAAGGCATCATGCCAGTCGATATCACGACCGCTTGTCCAGTCGGTATCATTGCCTGCGTGGCGCACGACCATGACATGCCGGATGCTGCGGCAACCATCGCTCAAAGCTTCATCCACTTTTGGCTTCAGTGCATGAATACCACCCCGTCGACCACCGCCGTCGGCAGTAATCACCAGCTTTGCTTCGGTATCCTGAATTCTGTCTCGTAGTGCGGTCGCAGAAAAAGCACCGAATACGACCGAGTGAATGGCGCCGATACGCGTGCAGGCCAGCATGGCAATGGCAGCTTCGGGAATCATCGGCATATATATCATCACCCGGTCTCCCGATTCGATGCCGAGTTCTTTCATGGCATTGGCGGCTCGACATACATCAGTCAGCAGCTCTGCGTAACTGATATGGCGCACTTTTCCAGCTTCACTTTCCCAGATAATAGCGGTGCGCTCACCTGACCCGGCTGCCACATGCCGATCGAGACAGTTTTCAGACAGGTTCAGCATGCCGTCTTCAAACCAGCGAAAGAAAGGAGCCTTTTCCCGGTTCAATACACGGGTGAATGGTTCGCGCCAGTTAAGATGCTCTCTGGCGAGGTCTCTCCATGTTGCATCAAGATCTTTCGAGAATTGTTCGTGCAAGGCATGATAATCATCCAGCGAAGCAATATTCGCTTGTTGATTCTGTTGCGGTTCGAAAATACGTGTTTCCTCAAGTATGCTGGTAATCGTTGCTGACATGATTTTCTCCCAGACTCATTTCTAACAGGCATCCGGAAGGGGCACAATACGCCAACACAAGAGGTTGCCTCGGAGCTGGTATTTCCAACGCTTCCGATTGGAGGCAAACTCGCTACCATACCGCATGCAAAAAATTTGCCTTATTCAAACCGCGGTCAGCTCGATTACTGAAGCGAAAACCATTGCATCCGGCTTGATTGATAGTTGTATGGCAGGCTGTGTACAGATCAGTGGCCCCGGACTCTCCATCTATCGCTGGAAGGGGAAAGTAGAGCAGACAGAAGAATATTATCTCAGCATCAAAACAAAACCTGCATGCAGGGACGATGTGATTAACTGGTTAAAGCAGCACCACCCCTATGAATTGCCGGAAATTGTTTGGGCTGAATTTGATGCTACGGAAGATTATGCTGACTGGGTTAATCATAACGTAATCAA
>CAZUVA010000181.1:0-2476 GCA_964622755.1 uncultured Zetaproteobacteria bacterium | reverse complement strand
ATATCTTTTTGGCGATCAAGCAACGCTCTTGTGTATTATCATGCCTACAAAGCTTCATCATATCTGAAACTCTGTAACCAATGCGTTCAATTACTACATTTCACCCTTCGCCTTCCAATCTCTTTTTTTACCAGCCGCTGCAACCATTGGACAGTTATTCATTCACTTCATACAGTCTCAAACCATGACAGATATCGAACTTTTATATCAGGCCGCGCTTGAAATCCCGTCGAAACGAACGTTGATCATCAACGCGCATACACACGCCCTGCTCGTAACGATGAAAAAACAACTTGGGCGACTAAAACCACCGGGGGAGATTGATCTTCAGCAACATTTCAAACCTGAATATGCCGCCATCGAAAATATCGGCCTGACTGTATCTGCAAAGCTTCCGAAACCTTCCCGTCTGTACGATTTAATCCTGCTGCTGCCGGCTAAAAACAAACAGCAAACACGGGGCTGGATGGCAGAGGCGATGAACCGCCTATCCATTAACGGGATATTACTGTTTGTATGCGCCAACGCACAAGGTGCCAAAAGCTACGAATCAGCACTGAAGAAACTGGCTGGAAACATATCATCACGTTCCAAATCAAAATGCCGTCTGTGTCTGGCCAGAAAAACTTCCGCCTTCATCACCTCGCTCGCGACACAGTGGCTGGAGGATGCCAGCCCCCGCAGGATAGAATCCCATGGCCTGATTTCCCGTCCCGGCCTATTCAGCTGGGATCACACCGATACCGGCTCTTCCCTGCTGATCAAACAACTACCTGTATTATGCGGCTCGGGCATGGATCTGTGCTGTGGCAATGGTCTGCTGGCTGAACATATCCTGAGCCGATCCAGCAGGAGCATCCGCATCCACATGGTGGAAGCCGACTGGCTGGCGCTGGCTTGCGCCAGGAAAAACACAGCACAATGGCCGGATTCTGTACAATATCAGTGGGTCGATGCCGCGTATGATTCGCTGCCAAAATATCTGGACTGGATCGTATGCAATCCACCATTCCACCATGGCCAGACAAGGGATGTGGAACTAGGCCAATCCATTGTGTTGCAAGCCTGTAAGAGCCTGAAGAGAGGTGGGCAGCTCTATCTGGTCGCCAACCGAAAACTGCCCTATGAGCAGCTGCTCCGGTCCGCATTGCAACAATGCCGGATCCTGACTGAAACGAATGGATTCAAAGTCATCAAAGGAATTCGATAATATGCGTCAAACAGAACGATTGAAGACAGAACGGCTGGACAAATTACTCGCAAACCTGGGCTATGGGGTGCGCAAAGATGTGCGCCACTGGATCAAAGAGGGCTGGATTACGGTGGATGGTAAACCTGCCACTTCTCCGGCACAAAAGGTGAATCCGCAACAAATCAGACTTGAAGGAGCCGAACTGGATCATCCTGATGGCTTAACCATTATCTATCACAAACCGTTGGGTGCCGTTTGCTCACGCAAAGAGGATGGCCGGCTGATTTATGCCGATTTTCCCACCCGCTGGATTGATCGAAAACCGCCGCTTTCCAGTGTCGGCAGACTCGATAAGGAGACATCCGGCCTGCTTATTGTCACCGATGACGGGCAGCTCAATCACCAATTGACCAGTCCGAAACAGCATATTTCCAAAACTTATGCCGTGACATTAGATCACCCTCTTGAAGGCGGCGAAGCGGAAACCTTTGCGACTGGAAAACTGATGTTGGAGGGTGAAGATATGCCCTGCCTTCCGGCTGAATTATCCATCTTCAATGACACAGAAGTTTCACTCACTCTACATGAAGGCCGCTATCATCAGGTGCGGCGCATGTTTGCCGCTGTGGGCAATCATGTGAGCACATTGAAACGCACACATATTGGCGCTCTGTCATTGCAGGATAGCGGACTGGCTGCAAACGAATATAAAACAACCACAGCTATTGATCTGATACAGCGGGTGCTTCCGGATAGTATTTTCTGATATCGAAGCAGACTGTGTCAGGCAACGCTAGTCATCATCGTGATGGTATGCGTTATTCCGATTTTCGCGCCTGTCACTTTCATCTTCGCCATAGCTATCATAGCTGTTATCTTCATAGCGACGCTGATGATGCCTGTTCAGACGATCAAGATTGCGCTGTGCTGGATAATAGTTCGGATCAATTCTTAGTGCATGTCTGAAATGGACCCTAGCTGCAGTGTTATCACCGCTTAGAACCAACGCAACGCCAAGATCATTATGAGCGGCGGGATTATTCGGGCAATAACGCAAACCTTTTTGCAACAAATAAATTTTTCGATCAATATTCCGGGCGCGGTTAGCCTGGCCAAAATACTCGGAGCCTTCGTGGCAAGCTCGCCGATGATAACGGGGCCCGGAAGTATAAACGCGATTTTCCCGTCCTTCAGCCAACACAGCTCCGGCCAACGCTCCCAAAGCACCGCCAATCACGGCACCTTCTGCAGTGTTGCCGCTTTGGGCACCAATCACAGCTCCGG
>CAZUVA010000180.1:0-2482 GCA_964622755.1 uncultured Zetaproteobacteria bacterium | reverse complement strand
CAATCGCAGTCATGGCATCAGGCCGTGGCAGTAACCTGAAAGTCATACTCGAATCAATTGCTGCAGGTGAATGCCCTGTTGATGTACAGCTGGTAATTTCCGATAAAACTGATGCAACAGCGCTTGAAATTGCCCGTAAAGCAGATGTTCCGAATGTCATGCACCTGAACCCGAAAGACTATCCAGATCGTGCTCAGTTTGATGCTGCCTGTGCCGACCTGATCGACCACCATGGCTGCCAATGGATCGTACTGGCTGGCTATATGCGAATTCTTTCAAGCTCCTTCGTTCGCCGCTTTCGTGGTCGCATTATTAATATCCACCCCGCCATTCTTCCTGCCTTTCCCGGAGCGCATGCGGTTCAAGATGCCGTTGATCATGGTGTAAAAGTGTCCGGTTGTACGATTCATCTGGTCGATGAAGTACTGGATGGGGGGCCGATTCTCGCCCAAATCATCGTGCCGGTGTTTGATGATGATACACGCGATTCTCTGCATGCCCGTATCCAGGTGGAAGAGCATAAAATCTATCCGGCAACGCTCAAACGTATGATGGAAAATGGATTCAGCATTGATGGCCGCAAAGTAATCTGGAACAGCTAGCTCGGACTATTCATGAATAATCCGAGCTGAGGAAGCGCTGTTAAAACTTTTATCCATAGCGGTGCTATGACTTGCAACCTTTGCCTTGAACTCGCCCGTTTTATATTGTCATTTCATCAAACCAGCTTTAATCAGAGCCTCCTCAAAAATCTTCTTTTAACTCCTTACTCACCAACAGCACTTGGCATGAGAAATGGGTTCAAATGCCGTAAGACAGCTCTGAGATAATCCATATCTACCTCCACATACTCAAGCATGCTATAAAACCCAACCATTTTTCGAGCAGGAAGCAAAAACCTGAGCAGAGCCGTCTGGTTCATCACCAGGAAATACTCCTTACCCATGCATCAGAGGTTGAAGCCAGTCGGGCTCGGATTTGGTTGAGTCGGTAGCCCTTCTTACCCTGCCTGAACTTGCCTTCGACAGGGGTACGCTGCCGCTCATCGGCTTGTCGTTGTCGCTTCATCTGCCTAATGTAGTACTCTATGTGATTGTTTGATCATAGCAGTTCTTTGATGCGAGCACTTTGCCTGTATAGTTGTATAATACTACTGCTGACCAGCTGATTGCATCAGCCCTGTCGAGACACATCTGGTGAAATGATTCTGTTTTATGCAGCAAGGTTTCAAATGCATGCCGCCGTTCGGTTTTGGGCATCCGGTATTTGATTTGCGCCCATGTGTACTGAATCGCCAGCAATC
The DNA here is from genome assembly GCA_964622755.1 of uncultured Zetaproteobacteria bacterium. Classification (GTDB taxonomy): domain Bacteria; phylum Pseudomonadota; class Zetaproteobacteria; order Mariprofundales; family Mariprofundaceae; genus Mariprofundus. The sequence goes on along the minus strand of CAZUVA010000180.1, from coordinate 1,179 downwards.
CGGCTTGATAGTTGTCCATGGCCTGGCCGGGTGAGGACATGAGCAATAAGACAAGCAGCCAGTTATGAATATCATCTGCTTGATCACATTGTGGTCGCGGAGTTTATGCATATCTGACAGCTTGCGTAGCCTATGCACCTTCACATTATTCAGCCGACGACCTACGCCGCCAGCGGGGAACTGTTTCAGACTGGCAAGCGCCGCATGATGGGCTTGTCACTGCCTTATCTGGCGGCGCTGACGCCGAAAGAGTGGCAGGTAACGGTGTTTGACGAGCGTTTGACACCGATAGATTTTGATGCGCCGTGCGATGTGGCAGCGATTACCGTATGGACCCGTTTTTCAAAACGTGCCTACGAAATTTCGGCAGAATATAAAAAGCGTGGTGTTACTGTGCTTATGGGTGGCCCTCATACATATTTTTACGGTGAGGAAGTCGCGCAACATTGCGATGCCTATGCCATTGGCGAGGCTGATGATATCTGGGCGGGCATGCTGGCCGATGTTGCTGCCGGTCGATTGAAAAAGGTTTATCAACAGTTTCCCCTGCCCGACATGAAAGGTTTGCCGCATCCTCGATATGATGTGATTCCGTTTAAATATTACCCGCGTCCGCGCGTCTTTCAGGTGCAAACAACGCGCGGTTGTCCGTTCGGCTGTGACTTTTGCGAAGAGACGGTTTTGTATGGTAAAAAATTTCGTTCGCGGCCTGTCGATGAACTGGTTGAGGAAATCCGTTACATCAAATCGCTCGGCAACGGTATTATCTTTTTTGCTGACTCGGTATTTGCCGGTACCAAGCGCAATTGCCAGCAGGTGCTCGAAGCGCTGGTGCCGCTGAAAATCAAATGGGCCAGCCTGTGGCCGATGAACTATTGCGCCGATAATGCGCTGATTAAGCTAGCCAAACTCTCGGGCTGCATGCATATGAATATGGGCATGGAATCAGTCGATGCCGATACACTGGCATCAATGAAAAAGCGGCAGAACAAGGTGCAGCATTATGATCAAGCGCTGGCCAATCTGAACCGTAACGGTATCACCTATTCGCTGAATTTTGTCTTCGGATGGGATACCGAGTCCGATTCGGTGTATGGGGCGACGTTGCGCTATCTGGAAGAAAACCATGTGCCAATGGCATTCTTTAACATCCTGAACCCCCGGCGTGGAACAGGCGTG
>CAZUVA010000179.1:0-2517 GCA_964622755.1 uncultured Zetaproteobacteria bacterium | reverse complement strand
CCTGCAACCTACGGCTTAGAAGGCCGTTGCTCTATCCGGTTGAGCTACAGGCGCTCGCCAGATCGCGTCCAGTGCTACATTCGTCGCTGATTTCTGCTTAAATGGTCGGGGCGGGGTGATTCGAACACCCGACCCTCTGGTCCCAAACCAGATGCGCTACCAGGCTGCGCTACGCCCCGTTATTTAAGCCTTCATGCGAAGGCGGCGGACAATAGGCATCCACCGCCCTTTCGTCAATCCCTTAATCGCTACGACTTCATCGTTATTCGGCTCGGTTATGGCTACTGACGTGCAACAGATTCACGGATAGACTCGCCCTCCTTCCTGTTCTATTGAATCCATCCCGATGTGAGGTGCGCTATGGGAAAAATCACCATGCTTGGAACCACAATTTGTTGCATACGCAAAAATGGCCAGGTCGCTATTGGTGGCGATGGTCAGGTGACACTGGGTGATACCGTAGTCAAACACGGTGGCCGAAAAGTGCGTACGATTCGCGATGGTGCCATTTTAACCGGTTTTGCCGGCTCCACGGCTGATGCAATGAATCTGTTCGAACGCTTTGAAGCCAAGCTGGATGAACATGCCGGCAACTTACTGCGTGCCGCCGTGGCACTGGCCAAGGACTGGCGTACCGATAAATACCTGCGTCAACTCGAAGCGATGATGATTGTTGCAGATAAAGACAATACATTATTGATTTCCGGCAATGGCGATGTGCTGGAACCGGATGATGGTGTTGCCGCGATCGGTTCCGGTGGCGGTTATGCCAAAGCGGCAGCAACGGCGCTTCTCAATCACAGTGAACTCAGTGCCACTGATGCAGCACGCGAAGCCATGCTGATTGCTGCCAATATCTGCATATACACCAATAACAATATTACCATTGAATCCATCCCCAGGGAGTCGTAAACGTGAGCCAGACCATGACACCACGTGAAATCATTTCAGAACTCGACCGTTATATCATCGGTCAGGATGATGCCAAACGAGCTGTTGCCATTGCGCTGCGTAATCGCTGGCGGCGGCATCAGGTGGACTCTCCTATGCGTGAGGAGATCACACCCAAGAATATCCTGATGATCGGCCCCACCGGTGTGGGAAAAACCGAAATTGCCCGCCGACTGGCCCGACTGGCCAATGCGCCTTTCATCAAGATTGAAGCAACCAAATTCACCGAGGTCGGCTATGTCGGTCGTGATGTAGAAACCATTATTCGTGATTTGGTCGATACCGCGATTAAAATCGTGCGTGAAGAGCATCTGGCGCGTGTACAAACCAAAGCTGAAAAAGTAGCCGAAGACAGACTGCTCGATATTCTCATTCCGCACCCGGTCGCGCCCAATGGCCCGCATAGCAGCGATAGCAATGCTTCATCCAGCGAATCGCGCGAAAAAATGCGCCATAAACTGCGTCTGGGCGAATTAAACAGACGACAGGTTGAAATTGATGTGGAACCGCAACAGGGCATGCCTGTCATGCAGATGTTTACAGGGCAGGGAACCGAGGCAATGGATATCCAGGATATGCTCGGTAATATGATGGGCAAGCAGAAAACGAGCAAACGTATGAATGTATCTGATGCGTTGAAAATCATTCAACAGCAGGAAGCGGATCGCCTGCTGGATATGGATGCAATCAAAGATGAAGCTATCAAACGGGCCGAAAATGACGGTATCGTTTTCCTCGATGAGATGGATAAAATCACGCATCGTAGTGGTGTGCAGGGTGGTGACGTATCTCGCGAGGGGGTGCAGCGGGATTTACTGCCTCTGGTTGAAGGTACAACCGTTAATACGCGCTATGGTCACATCAACACCGATCACATCCTGTTCATTGCCTCCGGTGCTTTTCATCTGGCTAAACCATCTGATCTGATTCCCGAATTACAGGGTCGTTTCCCCATCCGGGTTAATCTGCATGCTCTGGGTGAATCGGAGTTCCGCCGTATTCTGGTCGAACCGGAATCTTCGCTAACACGCCAGTATGCCGCCCTGCTGAATACGGAAAATGTCACCATTGAATTTGATGAAGATGGCATCTCCGAACTGGCACGCATCGCTGTACTCGTGAATGAGAAAACCGAAAATATCGGTGCCCGCCGTCTGCATACCTTGCTGGAGCACGTACTGGAAGATATCAGCTTTGAAGCTTCTGACCGCAGTGGTGAAAATGTGCATGTAGATGCAGAATATGTACGTGAACAACTGGGCGAAATCTGTGAAGATGAGGATCTTTCCAGATATATCTTATAGGGGAATTTCACCGCAGAGGGCGCAAAGTTTCGCAGAGTATAATCTTGAAATGTTAGAGCCTTAAATTATTGAATTGGACTGCTTCGTGCAAAGCATATCCACAACAAATACGCCTCACCCAAAAGTTTTGTTTTTTCTCTGCGTAACTTTGCGCCCTCTGCGGTAAAACTTATAAAAGTCTGGCCACCGGGGCGAAAGATTTTCGATGGATCGGGCACGGGCCGTGTTCACGCAGCGCATCCATGTGTATCCTGGTGCCATA
>CAZUVA010000178.1:0-2550 GCA_964622755.1 uncultured Zetaproteobacteria bacterium | reverse complement strand
GGCGTTTTCTTCGAGAAGCGCTTTCATGGACAGACGAATGCGGCCATTGCGATCCACGTCGAGTACCTTGACGCGCACTTCCTGACCTTCTTTCAGTTCATCAGCCACTTTTTCAACCCGGTGGTTGGCAATCTGGGAGATGTGAACCAGACCGTCAGTCCCGCCTACAACGCGAACGAATGCACCGAAATCCATTAGTTTGACCACTTTACCATTATAGATTGCACCGACTTCAACTTCGGCCACAATATCTTCGATCATTTTCTTGGCTGCTTCGCCGGCTTCGCCGGTGACTGCAAAGATTTTGATGGTGCCGTCATCTTCGATATCCACCTTGGCACCGGTGTCTTCCACGATACCGCGAATGACTTTGCCGCCTGCACCGATTACTTCACGAATCTTGTCCGTCTTGATCTTCATCATGAACATACGTGGCGCATGGTCGGCAATGGCATCGCGAGGCTCTTCCATACATTTGGCCATCTCATCGAGGATATGGATACGGCCTGCATGTGCCTGTGCCAGCGCTTCTTCCATGATCTCACGGGTTAAACCGCCGATCTTGATATCCAGTTGCAGGGTGGTGACGCCATCGCGGGTGCCGGCAACCTTGAAATCCATATCGCCCAGATGATCTTCATCACCCAGAATATCGGTCAGTACAGCATAACCGTCTTTTTCCAGAATCAGCCCCATGGCTACACCGGCAACAGCTGCCTTGGTCGGTACGCCAGCATCCATCAGCGCCAGCGAAGTACCGCAGACCGAAGCCATGGAAGATGAGCCGTTGGATTCAGTGATTTCAGATACCGAGCGAATGGCATAACCAAAATCATCCATGGACGGAAGCACCGCTTCAATGCCGCGACGCGCCAAACGGCCATGGCCGATTTCACGACGTCCCGGAGGGCCCATGCGACGTGCTTCACCCACAGAATACGGAGGGAAATTGTAATGCAGCATAAAACGCTGCTTGGCGACGCCTTCCAGTGATTCGGTCATCTGCATGTCGGATTCTGTGCCGAGGGTGATGGTGACCAGTGCCTGGGTTTCACCACGGGTGAACAGGGCAGAACCATGTGTACGTGGCAGTACGCCAACCTGACAATCAATGGCGCGAACCTGATTGGTGGCACGGCCATCAATACGCGGATTACCGGCAATGATTGAGCGGCGAACCACATTTTTTTCCAGATTCTTTACAGCAGAAGTCACATCATTGGAGCTGAACGCACCCGAAGATTCTTCAGAACCAGCCAGCTTTTCCTGTGCTGCTGATCTCAATGCCTCGATCTTGGTAGCGCGAGCTGATTTATCGACAGTCGCATATGCATCACGCACATCGGCTTCAAAGGCGACATTGACCGCATCCTGCACATCGGCATTACCGGCCAACTCAACAACCAGCTTGTCTTTACCTGCCAGTTTCACCAACTCTTCAATGGCATCGAGCACAGGCTGATATCCTGCCTGGCCGAAGTTGATTGCATCAAGCATCTGGGCTTCAGACAACTCTTTGGCTTCGGATTCAATCATCAATACTGCATCACGTGTACCGGCAACAATCAGATCCAGGTCAGATTCTGCGATCTGTTCATAACTTGGGTTAAGAATGAACTCACCGCCAATCAGGCCAACGCGGGAAGCGGCAATCGGCTCGGCAAACGGCACATCGGAAATGGCCAGTGCTGCAGATACACCATTAATGGCAATAATATCCGGGTTGGTACCTTCATCAGCAGAGATCACAGTAGCAATCACCTGAGTTTCATGAAAATAACCTTTCGGGAACAGTGGGCGGATCGGACGGTCAATCAGACGGGAAGTCAGTGTCTCTTTTTCAGACGGACGGCCTTCACGTTTGAAGAAACCACCCAGAAAGCGGCCTGCTGCGTATGTTTTTTCCTGATAGTGGACAGTCAGTGGCATGAAATCCACGCCCTGCAATGGCTGTTTGGCAGCAGTTGCAGCAACAAGAACGACCACGTCGCCAACCTGAGCCAGCACGGAGCCACCGGCCTGACGCGCTACGCGTCCTGTTTCAAATGAGATAGTGCGGCCAGCTATATCGGCCTGTGTTTTTTTAACTTCTAACATAGTATATATTCCTTTTATTGCGCATGTCCCTGGCGTGGTTGCAAAGCGACAAAAAGAAAAAAGGCGACCCCAAACACAAATGGACTTTTTCCATCTCGTGATCCTGTTTCATATCATGAGGTGGAAAAAGTCCATTTGGGTAATTAATTACATAGTAGGGGTCGCCAAAAACTGTTTAGCGACGCAATTCCAAGCCATCAATCAGGCTGCGGTAGCGTCCAAAATCTTTATTCTTGAGATAGTTCAGCAAGTTGCGACGCTGGCCGACCATTTTCAGCAGGCCGCGACGTGAGTGGTGATCTTTATGGTGTTCCTTGAAATGACCGGTAGAGAGCTGATTGATGCGCTCTGTCAGCAGGGCAACCTGCACTTCCGGGGAACCGGTATCGCCTTCATTCCGACGAAATTTTTCGATAATTGTGTTTTTTTCTTCCAGCGCCAAAGACATGAACG
>CAZUVA010000177.1:0-2563 GCA_964622755.1 uncultured Zetaproteobacteria bacterium | reverse complement strand
TCATCGAACGATGTTTGCCGAAGCTGAAACCACCGCCAAAACGGCGTGCATCAGCATCATCGGCCAATCCCAGCATAGACAGGCCAAAACCGGCAATCATGGTAAACAGGATCATTTTTTTCATTTATCAAACCTCATATCAATTTGTCGGTGTCGAATTTTCATGCGAATCGTCATACATCACTTGCGTCATTCGCGCTTGAAAGGCTGCTTTTCTAAGCGTGCGATCCTTAATGCTTGCCACGTCCTGCGCAAGGCTTCGCTTTTCAGACAAGGATAAAGGTGCCGGTTTGCGTGGTTTTTGCTTCACCTTGATGCCGGCGCCGGGTTGTACACGGGAACGAATCCGGTACAGGTCAGCCAGACCTGCATGTTTATAGCAAGCTTTGCGGATGTCATCCCTGAGAAAACGAATCTGTTGCGCCATGATAGAATGATCCACCGCCACCCAAAGGCACACGCCACCATCAGCCAGGTGTTCGAGCTGCAGGGGCTCTGTACGCGCTGACATCATGGCACCGACAATATGCGGCCAGGCCCGGCGCAGGTGCGCAATTCCGATGAGCTGTTGCAAGGAGTCTTCACCCAGAATCCCGGCCAGATTATCGTGTAGTCCGGTCAGCCTTGAACGGGAACGTTTGGTGCGTTTACTCAAAACGGGAGTATTTTACCACCAAGGATATGCACATGCAGATGGAATACTTCCTGCCCGCCGCCAGCCCGTACGTTGGTGATAATGCGATATCCTTTCTCAAGCCCGAGCACATCATCGGCAATATATTGCACACGACTCATGAGCATGCCCAGCAGGGCAGGGTCTTTTGCATCAGTAAGTGTTGCCACATGTTTTTTCGGGATCACCAGCACATGGGTGGGGGCCTTGGGATGGATATCCCTGAATGCAAACACATCTTCATCCTCATAAACCTTGCCGGAAGGTATTTCTCCGGCAGCGATGTTACAAAACAGGCAGTCGCTCATGGTATGCTTCCTTATGCAATGATTATTCGTCTTTATTTTGCGTAGTACGTGACGCTTTTTCATCATGGCCGGACATGCCGAAGCGACGAGCCAGTTCGTTGAGAATATCATCAGGGCAGAGACCTTTCTGAGCCAGCATGACCATGGAGTGAAACCACAGATCGGCGGTTTCGTAGATGATCTGTTCTCTATCGTTATTTTTAGCGGCAATGATAGTTTCTACTGCTTCCTCGCCGATTTTTTCCAGCATCTTGTCCGGTTTAGCGTACAGCGATGCCACATAGGATGAATCGGGTGATTCGGATTTACGGGCTTCCAGCACGGCGGCTAGCTCTTTCAGAATATCATGACTTTTCACGTTAGGGGCTCCTCAATGGTGACCCATTCTCCATCCCGTTGTTGCTGATAAAAGCAGGATTCGCGGTTGGTGTGGCAGGCCGGGCCAGTCTGTTCGATTTTCAGTAGCAGGGTATCGCCATCGCAGTCCAGAAACATATCGATCACCTTCTGAACATGGCCGGACGATTCTCCTTTTTTCCACTGTTTTTGACGTGAGCGGGAATAGTAATGCGCGAAACCGGTCGCCAGTGTTTGTTCGAAAGCCTCTTCATTCATCCATGCCATCATCAGTACGCGACCGGTTGCTGCATCCTGTGCAATGGCAGGCACCAAGCCTGCTGCATTAAATTTGATTGATTCCAATAAGCTCATACGGTCATGCAACCGGAAAATTGGTTTTCCTTTGCGTCCCTTTGCGACCTTTGCGGTGAAAAAGTCATGATGTCAAACCAGCCAGTGCACGGGTTGCAGCGGCAATGGTATTTTCCACGTCTTCATCGGAGTGCGCTGCTGACATGAAAGCTGCTTCGTACTGTGATGGGGCGAGATAGACGCCTTCATCCAGCATGGCATTGAAATAACGACCGAAAAAAGCAAGATCACAATGATTACTGACATCCGAACAGCAGGTCACGGCATCGAGTTCGGTGAAGAAAATGGTGAACATCGCACCGACCTGATTAGCAACAGCCGGTACATCGGCTTGTTTGCAGCCATCCAGCAATCCTTCAATCAGACGTGTTGTTTTGTTTTCCAGCGCTTCGTAGAAACCCGGTTCACGCAAACGGGACAGTGTTTCCAAACCTGCACGCATGGCCAGGGGATTGCCGGACAGGGTGCCAGCCTGATAAACAGGGCCATCCGGAGAAATTTTGCGCATGATTTCTTCACGACCGCCATAAGCGCCGACAGGCAGGCCACCGCCGATAATTTTACCCAGACATGTCAAATCGGGCATGATGCCGAAGCGTTCCTGCGCACCGCCGAGGCCAACACGGAATCCGCACATGACTTCATCGAACACGAGCAGGGCACCTTCGCTATCGCAGATGTCACGTAGCTGTTGCAGAAATCCATTATCATTGAGCAGCATGACCCCGGTATTGCCCGGTACCGGCTCCACAATAATGCAGGCGATTTCCCCGGGGTTTTCTGCAAACAACCGTTGAACTGTTTCAATATCGTTGAACGGAGCGGTCAGGGTTAGTTTTGCATAGTCGGCAGGGACACCGGCGGAATCTGG
>CAZUVA010000176.1:0-2578 GCA_964622755.1 uncultured Zetaproteobacteria bacterium | reverse complement strand
GGAAGGTGGTGATGTTGGTGCGGGTGGAGAATCAGTATGATTCATTGCAGAGCTGACCTTGTGAATGTCCGCCGTGTGGTGGTGAAAATTGGCAGCTCTCTGCTGGCCGATGCCGAATCCGGTATTCGTCAGGGCGTGGTTGATCACCTGGTCGATGAACTGGCTGCGCTGGTTGCTACCGGCAAGCAGGTTGTGGTGGTGACATCGGGTTCAGTGGCGCTGGGGCGTGTGCGTTTGGGCTGGGTGGGCCGTAAACTCTCCGTGCATGAAAAACAGGCTGCTGCTGCTATCGGACAACCCAAGCTGATGCGCGCCTATGGCAAGGCCTTCGCTCGCCATGGCCTGAGTGTGGCGCAGATGCTCTTGACCAAAGACGACCTCAGGCATCGCCGTCGTTATCTCAATACCAGCAACACCAGTGAAACGCTATTTTCAGCTGGCGTGATTCCCATTGTGAATGAAAATGACACGGTCGTGGTATCCGAAATCAAGTTTGGCGATAATGACAGCCTGGGTGCATTGGTCAGTCTGGTTGTCGATGCTGATCTGGTTGTGATGCTGACCGATGTGTCCGGACTTTATGACCGTAACCCAGTCGACCATACGGATGCCAAACGCATTGATATCGTATCTCATCTGAATGACGAACATGTTGCCATGGCCGGTGATACAGGCTCCTCTTTTGGAACCGGAGGCATGGCCAGCAAGTTGGCTGCCGCCCGGGTGGCAACCCGGGGTGGTGTGGCGGCAGCTATTATCAGTGGTAAAGAAAAGGGGATACTGACCCGACTGCTGGCTGGCGGGGATGAAGGCACGTTGTTTCTTTGCGGTGTGGATCGGCAGAGCAAGCGTCAGCACTGGATCACCGAAGTGCTACATTCGGCAGGGGAGATTCATATTGATGCAGGGGCAGCCAGAGCCTTGCTGGAACAAGGCGGCAGTTTATTGCCTGTCGGCGTAACTGCGGTGGAAGGTGTGTTCGACAAGGGTGATTGTGTCGAAATTGTCGGCCCGAATGGCGTGATAGCAAAAGGGTTATGTAATTATACAGCTGAAGAGATGCGTCGAATTATGGGCCATGCTAGCAGCGATATTGAGTCGATTCTCGGCTTCCATGATTTTTCATCGGTAATTCATCGTGATAATCTGGTGTTGATCACAGATACAGGCCGGTGAAGCAAGAGCTTTCACCGCAAAGGATGCAAAGTTTCGCAAAGGAAACCCAATCAAGTCAGATGGGATGATGGGAGCCAAACGCTATTCGTGGGTGGCAGCCCCACTAAACCCGGTCAGGCTTTCCTTGCAAAATTTTGCGGTTCAATTGAAATGTAATAAATGGAGTAATGGGCATGGAAACAGATGCAGTAACAGTGATGACAGCGCTGGGCCAGCGGGCAAAAAATGCAGCCAAAGCCATGCGCATGGCGGAAACCTGCGCCAAGAATGAAGCGCTGCAGTTGGCCGCGGCAGTGATACGCCGTGAAATGAAAGAGATACTGTCTGCCAATGCCATGGATATGCAGTTGGCCGAAGAGAATGGTCTTGATGCGGCGTTGAAGGACAGGCTGATGCTCAATGGCGATCGTGTTGACGCCATGGCGGAAGGGCTGGAGCAGATTGCGGCTCTGCCGGATCCTGTGGGCGCTATTGATAACTTACGCTACCGCCCTTCCGGTATTCAGGTCGGCCATATGCGCGTGCCTTTGGGCGTTATTGGTATTATTTATGAGTCGCGCCCAAACGTGACGGCAGATGCTGCCGGCCTGTGCTTGAAATCCGGGAATGCGGCGATTTTACGCGGTGGATCCGAAGCGATTCATTCCAATCGCGTGATTGCCGGCTGTTTACGGCGGGCGCTGGTCGATTCCGGGCTGCCGCAGGATGCGGTGCAACTGGTTGATTCCACTGACCGGGCGCTGGTCGGCGCGCTGATTACAAGCGAGCCCTATGTCGATGTGATTATTCCGCGCGGTGGAAAATCCCTGATTGAACGCATTTCAGCCGAGGCCCGCGTACCTGTGATTAAACATCTCGATGGCATCTGCCATGTCTATATCGATGCTGCGGCCGATGCGCAGATGGCGCTGAATATCGCCATCAATGCCAAGACCCACCGCTACGGCGTCTGCAACGCCATGGAAACGCTGCTCATGCATCAGGATGCGGAGGCGATGGTTCCGGCCATTGTGCAGGCTATGCTGGATAAAGGCGTGGAGGTGCGAGGCTGCGAACGGATCAGAGCCGCATCTGAAGGGCTGGATGTGAAAGCGGCTAAGGATGAGGACTGGGCGACAGAATATCTCTCACCAATCCTGTCCATACGCATGGTGGACAGTTTTGAGCAGGCCGTCGATCACATCGCCGAGTTCAGTTCCGGCCATACGGAAACGATTGTGACTGCCAATTATGAAGCTGGTCAGCGCTTTTTGCGGGAGGTCGATTCATCGTCGGTGATGTGGAATGTCAGCACCCGCTTTGCGGATGGCTTTGAATACGGTTTAGGCGCTGAAATCGGCATTTCAACCGACCGCCTGCATGTACGCGGCCCGGTCGGTCTGGAAGGCCTGACCTCGCAGAA
>CAZUVA010000175.1:0-2631 GCA_964622755.1 uncultured Zetaproteobacteria bacterium | reverse complement strand
AATAAACTTATTGCAACCACGATTGCAGCCAGCGCTGCATTGACCATGGGCATGCAAACAGCTATCGCAGCACCGGATGCAGGGGCAATTTTCAAGAGCAAATGCTCAATGTGCCACAAGATTGACAAGAAAAAAGTCGGGCCGGCATTCAAGGATATGAATAAGGATATTGCTGCATTGAAAGCCACCATCACCAATGGACGCAAAATGATGCCAAAATGGAAAGGTAAACTTTCCGAGGAAGAGATCAATGCTATGGTCGAATTTATCAAGAGCAAACAGGACAGCTAGTCCTTGCGCAATCACCCCTTGTAGTAAATAGTTAGGCCATCATCACACTAACGGGGAAGGAGAGTCTATGCGAATCAAACAATGGATCGGGGCATTAGCTGCCCTGGCAATATTACCGATGGCTGCATCTGCAGCCGATACCATGGATGGAAAGGCTCTCTACCAAGCCAATTGCGCCAAATGTCATGGTGCAACTGGCGAGGTAAGCCCCTATGGTAAAAAACTGAAGCCTTTTCCAGCCCGCAATCACAGGGTCCTTGCCAAGCTGATTGGTCGCGATGAGATGCGTCGCATTATTACTTATGGCATTAAAGGCACAGCCATGACACCGAAGAAATACAAACTGGATGCATTGGAGATTGAAGAGCTCATTGATTATATCAAGACCTTTGACTACACCCCTAATTTAGCCAATGGCAAGAAGCGTTTTGAAGCGGTATGTTCCAGCTGTCATGGCAAGGATGGCCGGGCACAAACAGGCGTAGGCGCCAAAAATCTGGTTTATACCAAACTCAACCTGACCGAAATTGTTCATACCATGCGCTATGGTCGCCCGAACACACTGATGACCAGTAAACGGCACCAACTGAGTAACCCGGATATCGCCGATGTTGCCAGCTATGTGAGTTCCTTGCGCTACTTGGCTAACCCTGCCAATGGTAAGAACCTGTACGCCAAAAACTGTTCCACTTGCCACGCCACTCCGCATGATATCAAATTGATCGGTAATGCAGCTTCATCTCGTTCGATTACCGATCTGAGTGACCGTCTACTCGACCTGCGAATTCGTCATGGCCGTCATGTGGATCGTGCCGGTAAGAAAGTAGAAAAACTGTCGTCTGACAGCATTCAGGATATCATGGCTTATATGAGGATTAGCACACAGTAATGTCCAATAAGAACCACGCATCTGGTGCCTCCCAATTGGGGGGCGCTGATCTTTTTGATCTGGAAATCATCAAAAAATACGATAAAGCAGGGCCGCGTTACACCTCCTACCCTACCGCACCGATGTTCCATACCGGTATCGGAGCAGAGGATTATGCCGCGACTTTAAAATGCGTGGCAACGGATGATGCGCCGCTATCATTGTATATTCATATCCCGTTCTGCAACACTGTTTGCTACTACTGCGGCTGCAACAAGATCGTCACCAAACAGTATGATCGCGCAACGCCCTATCTTGAATTGCTGCTCAAGGAAATTGATCGCGTTGCCGATACTATAGGCGATACGAAACGCCTTGTTACACAGCTACATTTTGGCGGTGGTACGCCGACATTCATGAACAACGACCAGATGCGCACCATCATGGCAAAATTACGCGAACGTTTTCATTTTGTCGCTAAAGACGATGGTGAATTCAGCATCGAAATCGATCCGCGCGAGTGTGATGAAGATACTGTGCGTGTATTGCAGGAGATTGGCCTGAATCGCATGAGTATGGGTGTGCAGGATTTTGACCCGATTGTGCAAAAGGCAGTCAACCGGATTCAGAGTAAGGAAGAAACACTGCGCGTCCTGAATGAAGCGCGTCAGCACGGTTTCGAGTCCATGAATATTGACCTGATGTACGGCCTGCCGCATCAGACCGTGGAAACGTTCAATACCACGCTGGATACGATCATCGAATTCAGCCCTGATCGCATTGCCCTGTTCAATTATGCCCATCTGCCGCACATGTTTATGCCGCAACGCCGCATTGATGAGGCAGCCATCCCCTCTCCGCAGGAAAAACTCAATATTCTTGAACACAGCATCAATAAATTACTGGATGCCGGTTATGTATTTATTGGCATGGATCATTTTGCCAAACCGGAAGACGAACTCACCATTGCCCAGCAGGAAGGTAAATTATACAGGAATTTTCAGGGATACAGTACCCAGGCCGATTGCGATTTAATTGGTTTGGGCGTGACCTCCATCGGTTATGTCGGTGGTGGTTTCTTCCAAAATCGTAAAGAAATGGATGTATATGCGGAAACAGTAGAAGCCGGCGAATTTCCCGTGTTTCGCGGTTATATTCTGTCCGAAGAAGACCATCTGCGCCGTCAGGTCATTATGCGTCTGATGTGCGATTTCTCGCTTGAATACAGTCAGTTTGAGACAGATTTCAGCATCAACTTCAAAGAGCATTTTGCAGATGGTTTATCTGATTTGCAGGAGATGGAAGCGGATTATCTGATTGAGTTGCGAGATGACGGTTTGACCGTACTGCCGGCCGGGCGTTTATTGATTCGCAACGTCGCCATGGTCTTCGATGAATACCTGCAAAAGAAAAAAGAAGGAACCAGCTTTTCGAAAGTCATCTGAAGTTTCACATTTTTTACCGCAAAGGGC
>CAZUVA010000174.1:0-2653 GCA_964622755.1 uncultured Zetaproteobacteria bacterium | reverse complement strand
CGTTCCTGTGAACCATCAACACATCAAAAGGTTGTCCCATCGACCATGCATCGACCAGATATGAAAGCAATAATTTCTCATCTTCAATTAATGTGAAACTGGTGCCCCAGTGCTGCATGAGAGATGTCATTCGTTCAGCTTCGGCCTGCTCGCCCAGTAATAATATATGTAGCCGTGAGAGTTCTTTGCCCCGAACTTTTTCGGCAGACAGATCAAATGGAAGGGTGATGAAAAACGAGCTTCCTTCTCCCTCACGGCTCTCAAGGCTGATGTTTCCTCCCATCAGTTCGGTTAGGTTTTTTGCAATGGTAGTGCCCAGCCCCGTGCCGCCAAAACGACGCGTAATACTGCTATCGGCTTGAGTAAACCGGTTAAAAATTCTTGTCTGTTCATCTTCGGACATGCCAATGCCGGTATCACGGATGCAAAAGCTGAGGCGAACTTTTTGTTCACTTGTATCAATCAGCCCGACAGTAACAGTTACACTACCTTTTTCCGTAAATTTAATCGCATTGCCAATCATATTCATCAGAATTTGTTTCAGCCGCCGTGGATCACCAAGTAATGCAAATGGCACTTCAGGATCAAGATACAGATCAAGCCGAACACCTTTTTGACGAGATTGTACTTCAAATATGGAGATAACAGCATACATGAGTTGATGCAAATCAAATGACTCATGTGCCAGCTCCAGCTTGCCCGCTTCGATCTTGGATAAATCCAGAATGCGTTCGATCAACCCCAGCAGATGGTATGCCGACTCATGAATGACAACGGCATAACGTTGTTGTTCGGGATTCAGATTTGAACTCATCGACAGCTCATTCATGCCAATGATGCCATTAAGCGGGGTGCGTAACTCATGGCTCATATTGGCTACAAATTGAGATTTCAGTCTGTTTGCAACTTCGGCCTGATTTTTGGCTTCTTGTAATCGCCTGATCAATTTTATCAAGAACATCGGTATGATAATAATGAGAAACAGATTGCCTAAAGCCATATGCAAGTGCGCGTGCCAAAAAGGATGAAATAGCATGATAGCCAAGAATCCGATGCCGCTCAGTATCATGGTGAAATAGGCATAAGCAATGCCATAACGAAAGGCGTAACCAACGATAATCCAGAGGAAGAGGCCTACAAAGAGTGTGCTTTCTTCACCATCGGAGAAATACAGACAAATTGAAGAAACTGTGATATCTCCGATCGCCATGAATATTCTTCGAGGATGGTTGGTGTTCGGCAAATAGCATGCCCAGATGAGAAAGGTAATGGACATTATAAGGTAAGATATGGATACGTATAATAAGGAGCTGTTGGAGGTAAAGAAGAAATACAGCGTAATAATAGTAACAAGGATCAATCGAGTTTTACTTTGAAGGTATTCCGGGCTTATTTTTGCCTGCGCATATTTATCACTATCAAAATTAAAATGCATAGGCGAATCATAACATGCCAATCTCAAGAGGACATGGCACAGCCTAAGCTTTGAGGTGGATATGTTTTTTTGTCAGGCTGATAAAATTCGAGCAACTCATTTACTGTAACATCGACTGTCAGATTGAGATTATAAATTGGCTATTCGATACCCTGTACAGATAGTCCCGCAATAGAGTTCTTGTTCGCTGTTTTTACAATGAGCAAGTACTGCAGGGAGGTTAAGTATCAACATTCACCTGTACGATGCCATGCTCGATACGCACCGTAAATGACTCGATATCCTCATAGGCTGGAGGCGTCAGGGCGCGGCCATTGCGGATGCAGAATCGGGCACCGTGACGCGGACAGATAATCTGGTCGCCTTCACAGACACCACTGGCCAGTTCACCGCCATCGTGGGAACATATATCCTCAATGGCAAAAAAATCACCATTCAGATTAAATACGGCGATTTCACAATATGGGGTATTGATAATTTTGCGACTACCCGGCGGCAGTTCACTAGGCGCTGCAACATCAATCCATTCAGCCATATTTTCTCCTATGATAATTCACAAAACAGTCAAAAGCATTGCACCACAGAGGATACAGAGAGAAATCAAAACCCTAATATGATTGGTTCTGCCTGTACTCTGCGAAACTCTGCGTACTCTGTGGTAAAAATATTTTGACTTTAAAACATCCCCAGTTGTAAACGGGCCTCATCGGACATCATGGAACGATCCCACACCGGCTCGAAGACCAACGACACTTCCACATCGCTGACATGCGCAACAGAGAGGGTTTTGGCGCGCACGTCATCCACAATAAATGGCCCCATGCCACAACCGGGCGCCGTTAAGGTCATGACAATATCGACATGATTGGTGCCTTCATCTGTTTCTACTATATGGACATCATAGACCAGCCCCAGATCAACGATATTGACCGGGATTTCGGGGTCATAACAGGTTTTTAGTACATCCCAAATCGCCTGTTCATCCACTGATCCGGATGCGGCAGGCTCAACTGTTTTGGCCGTATCTGAGGCAGAAATTTCGTCGTTGTTGCCACCGAGGCCCAATGCATCGGCATCCTTGCCTTCAACACGGGCGAGATTGCCGGAAACGCTGACCGTATATGTGCCTCCCAGTTCCTGGGTAATCAGCACCATAGCCCCGGCCGGAATGGTCACCGGCGTGCCGAGTGGAATCAGAATCGCATCGACATCGCGGGT
>CAZUVA010000173.1:0-2715 GCA_964622755.1 uncultured Zetaproteobacteria bacterium | reverse complement strand
TACAATCGCCTGTTTTCAAATTTGTACGACAGGATTCCTCTCATGTTTTCAACTATTCGCGATAATCTGGCACCGCGCCACCTTGGTCTGGCCGGACTATGCCTGTTGGCATGGGTGTTTATAGCCCTGTTTCGGTTTGATAATTACGGCATTGAAGAGGGTGCCGCACTCGATTTGCTTATGAACTGGTCCATTATTCATCAGATTGCCAGCCCTGTTGCATTTTTCGGGGTGCCAGATTTACGTGCTATTCTGTTTATTCCTCTCGATTTGCATTGGGTGGGAAGTCTTATTGCTGCCAAGGTTTATACCATGTTCTTCCTGTTTGGCACAGCGCTGCTATTATATAACTGGAGCGAATCTCGCCATGGCAGTGAAGCATCCATGATCTCTACATCTCTGTTATTGATTGCTCCGATATCCCTGATGCAGACTGATGCTATTGGCGTTGGCGTATATCTGCTATGGGCGTTCGCTGTAGCTGCTATTTTCGATGACTTGATGCATGCCAGTGAACGAACTGCCCCCAGTTGGTTATTCCTGCAGATTCTGACATGCGCTTTTGCTGTCAGCCTGCATCCGATGGGGCTGGCTTTACCGCTGGCATTAATCTGGCGCTGGCTGCGTGAACCCGATGAGCGCAAAAAGGCCCAGCGTATGATTTTATCTTTGTTCATCAGCACGGCAATTATGTTGTTACTTCGTTGGGGATGGTACGGCATGGATACCGCTGTCGCCAATCCGCTATCTATACTGGGCGATGCGCTAATTGGTTCGTCTCTGCTGCATGCCGCCGACGGATGGGGAATAGGACTGATTGTGGCCGATCTAGGTCTTGTCGCCATCATCGCAACGCTGCTAATCCGAAAGTTGGAAATTGATTCCACATCGTTAATGCTGATCATCGCCTGTGCTATCGGCGCGCTACATGCAGATCATGCATGGGTGTTTATCTACTGGGCCACAACCGTTTATCTGGGTGTGCCGCTCCTGATCAAGCTCAATGAACGTATTGGCTGGCGTGGTATCAGCGGACAGCGGGGGCTGGTGCTGATCGTTGTCATGGTCATTGCCGTCATGGCCACTTCGGTCGCCAAAAACAGTTATGCCACGCGCCAGATGGAATTGAAAAGCAGCACAGATATGGTCATTGCCGTGCTTCAAAAAGAGGCGGAAATTGCGCCTGTCGACCAATTTATTGCTGCCAGCCAATGGCCAGCCAGAACCCTGCTGGTTACGCGCCGCGATGTACTGCCGTTACCGCCAATCAGTGCGGATATCCAGGATTTTGAGGCCAAAATCAAGGGAATCACCCACTTTGCATTTAATCCACAACAGAAAAACATGCATGACCTGGCGCGTAATATGGCTGCATTAAGCCATAAGTATGAAACCATCGCTTTGATGCCGGCAGGTGTTGTCGTTAAACTCAAACAAGCGGCATCCGATACGGATAATAATATAAATCACGCGGTTTCACGTTGATGGGAGGCGTCACAGGCACTGTTTTAGGAAACCTCTGAAAACACGTCCTTGATCCAGAACGTTTTACGATTGGCCCTAACGCGTATGGATTTTTTCTGCCGCCTGCTATGAACATCACCACAGGGTGGAAAAACCATGCAGTCTCACTGTTTGTTTCATGTTAATCCATGGCGCGGATTCTCTGAATTTTTCAAAGTATTTCAGATATGGCGAAAGAACCGGTCGGTTTTCTGCCCAACTTTTTGGATAAGATATGGGATGCTCAGGCTACTTTTTTAGGCTCGGGTATATCCAATAACTGAATAAGGTCATCCGGCTGGGCCAACACATCAGACAGGTTATAGGAATCCAGCACATCCATAAATGCCTTGCGAGCTTTGTACAGTGCGTGTCTAAGCATACAGGCCGGTGATATCGTGCATGTATTCTTCTCGTAATCAAAACATTCAACCAGATCAAAATGCGGTTCCGTATGGCGAATGACTGCTCCGATATTGATATTTTCGGGATGGAAGGATAGTACCATACCACCTGATTTGCCGCGGATGGTTGTGATCCAGCCACTGGAGGAGAGATTGTGTACAACTTTGACCAGGTGGTTGCGGTTGATATCAAATGCCACCGATATTTCAGTAATAGTGCAGCGCCGCCCCGGATGCAGCCCCAAGAATAATAGTACGCGCAGGGAGTAATCGGTATACTGAGTAAGTTGCATGCGAGAAAGATATATTAAGTTGACAGCTTTTGTCCAGTGTCGTTAAGATGGTGCACACATACTATGGGTATGAAAGATATAAAGGAGGAAGATATGAGTTCTGTATATGAACAACTCGGAGGAGAAGCAGCCATCAATGCTGCTGTTGATGTGTTTTATCGCAAGGTGCTCGGTGATAAATATGTGATTCGTTTTTTTGAAGGCGTGGATATGGACAAGCAAGCTGCCAAGCAGCGTGCCTTCCTGACCATGGTAACCGGTGGGCCGAACAGTTATACCGGCAAGGATATGCGCGATGGGCATCGCCATTTGCTCAAGATGGGGCTGGATGATTCCCATTTTGAACACATTTTATGCCACTTGCGTTCAACGCTGGCGGAACTGGGTGTAGCCCAGGATTTGATAGACACGGTTATCAGCGTGGCTGAGTCCACTCGTGATGACGTACTCGACAGGTAAACGGTTATGCATTTAGAAACCTTTATTCCGGTATTTTTGTTTTTTGCGGTATTTGG
>CAZUVA010000172.1:0-2718 GCA_964622755.1 uncultured Zetaproteobacteria bacterium | reverse complement strand
AACACGACTTCTATTCAGGTCACTGGGCAATAATGTTTTAATGCGATTGCCTTGGGCAGCAAGGCATTGTAAGTTGATTCTGTAAGTCTCCGCTATAGAGTGCCCACGCACTCCGTTGTCGGTGTGACAATCCATTAATATGGAAAATATCCATGTGAGTTAACGGAGTGATAGTATTATGCCCAAGGTTTGGATCGCAGACAAAATGTCTTCCCGCGCTATTGAAGTATTCAAGGCGCGCGGTGTTAAAGTAGATTACAAACCGGGTCTGTCGGACGAAGAAAAACTGGCTATCGCCGGTGAATACGATGCCATTGCCGTGCGATCCTCTACCACGCTGAAAGGCGAACTTCTGGATGCATGCAAACGCGTCAAAGTGATTGGCCGGGCCGGCATCGGGGTAGATAATATCGATGTCGAAGGGTGTTCGCGTCGTGGCATCGTGGTCATGAATACGCCGTTCGGCAACACCATCACCACGGCTGAACTGGCCGTATCCCATATTGTCGCCGCTGCACGCATGATTCCGCAGGCCTCCGCCTCCACCAAAGCAGGAAAGTGGGAAAAGGCTCGTTTTATGGGCATGGAACTGACCGGAAAAAAAGCCGGCGTGATCGGGGCCGGCAATATCGGCTCGATTGTCTGCGACCGCCTCAAAGGCCTGCACATGGCCGTGTTTGTCTATGATCCGTTTATTTCCGATGAGCGCGCTGCCGCCATGGGCGTGACAAAAATCGAGACGGTGGCCGAACTGGCCGAAACCGTCGATGTGCTGACCATTCATGTGCCATTGCTGGATGCGACCCGCAATCTGATTAATGCTGAAATTATTGGCCGGATGAAAAAGGGCTCGATTATCGTCAATTGTGCGCGTGGCGGCATTGTTGATGAAGATGCCTTGTACGATGCCTGCAAGTCCGGCCATCTGCGTGCGGCGGCGCTGGATGTGTATGCCAGCGAACCGGCCCGTGAGAATAAATTGTTTGAGCTGGATAATATCAGTTTTACACCGCATATCGGCGCATCCACCGATGAGGCGCAGGAAAATGTGGCCGTGCAGGTGGCCGAACAGATGTCTGATTATCTGCTATCCGGCATCGTCAAAAATGCTGTGAATGTGCCATCGTTGTCCGAAGAAGAGCAGCGCTTATTGGCACCATATTTGTTGCTTACCGAACGTATGGGTCGTTTTATCGGTCAAACCATGAAGCCGGGTTATTCGCGCGTGAAAGTCAGCTTTGAGGGCAATGCCTCGCATATCAATCGCAAGCCGTTGATTAATACGATGTTGCAGGGATTATTGTCGCACAGCCTGGAAGATGTGAATGCGGTCAATGCCGGCATGCTGGCCAAGGATCGCGGCATTGAAGTGGCTGAATTCGCCTGTGAAGCGCAGGAGCGTTTTTCCACCCTGATTAAGCTGGAAGTGGAAGGGGATGAAGGCAACCGCTGTGTTTCCGGCACCCTGTTTGATGAATCCCGTCCGCGTTTTGTCAGCTTTGACACCTGCGATGTGGAAATGGCCCCGGAAGGTAATCTGATTATGATCCAGAACGAGGACAAACCGGGTATGATTGCCTCCATGGGTTTTGTGCTAGCTGAGGCTGGAATCAATATCGGCGATTTCAGGCTGGGGCGCCGCGAAGACGCCGATACGGCGGTGGCTATTATTCAGGTGGATACGCCGCCTTCACAGGACGTGCTGGATAAATTGTCCTCCCTGCCTGATATGCTGGTGGTGCGCTATGCTGAACTGGGAGCCATGTAATGCCGACGCATAAACCGATCATCGGCCTGAACGATGCATTCGGTGCACAGGCCAAAGCACTGCGCGGTTTGCAGTGGAAGATTTTGTCGCTGTTTGATGCTGCGGGTTATGAGGAAGTGATTCCACCCATGTTGGAGCGCCCGGATTCGATGCAATCCGGCGCAGGCCGTTTTCTGGCCGATCAGACGGTGGTTTTTTCCGATCCGGCCGGCGCAGGCACATTAGCGATTCGCTCGGATATGACGCCGCAGATCGCCCGCATCGCGGCTACAAGATTACAGCATGAAGAAATTCTCAAACTCTGTTATTCCGGCACAGTGATGCTGGCGCGCCCTGATGTGCGCGGCGGTTCCCGCCAGCAATGGCAGACCGGCGTGGAATGCCTCGGCGTAGCCGGCAGGGACGGTGATATCGAAGTGATGCATCTGGCTGCTCGCACCATGCTGGCTGCCGGATTTGAGCAGCCGGTTTTGCAGGTTGGGCATATCGGTTTGCTTAAAGCGCTGGTCGCAGGCAGCGATACCAGTCTGGATAAATGGACATCCCGAATTTCACATCGCTCGCCGGATGATCTGGCTGAACTGATCGCTACTGAGAACCTCTCTGATGCGGTTGTAAAGGCGTTGCTGGAGATGGTTTCCGGCTTGGCCGACCAGCAGTGGATTCGTGCACATATCGGATTGATTAATAATGAATTCAACAATGCTGCCAATGAGTTGCTTGAATTGGTTAAAGGGCTGGGTGATAAGCTTGAAGGGCGCGTCAGTGTGAATGCCGACGCTGCTGTGATGCCGCGTTTTTTATACCACAGCGGCATCCTGTTCGCCGGATATGCCGAAGGCGTAGCGCAGGCTTTGCTGCACGGTGGACGTTACGATGCCATGATGGCTGCGCATGGCAGAGATATGCCGGCAACCGGTTTCTCATGTGATTTGTGGGCGCTGCTAAAC
>CAZUVA010000171.1:0-2721 GCA_964622755.1 uncultured Zetaproteobacteria bacterium | reverse complement strand
CCTGTTTACGGGAGGCCGCAAAGACAGGGGAAGATGCACTGGTACGTCTTACTGTCAGTGGTGGTCAAAGTCGTTGGGGCCTGACCAGAAGGGCGGATGAACCCATTGTATATATTCAGTCTGTGGCATACACAGCCAGCCAGTCGCCGCAGTTTTTGCGGCTGATTTCATGGCCGTTTGCATTGCAAAAGAAAACAGCCAAATTTGTGGCTGATTATGCGGATACGCTGAGGGCTATGCATGGCGCAATGGATGCTCATGTATTGTTTGAACAGGATGGTTTGCTGTTGGCAACGGCTACCGCGAATATTCTTCTGTATCGTGATGGGGCATGGTGTACGCCGCCGGATATGGTCGGTGTATTGCCGGGCCGGGTACGTGATTTTTTGATTCGGCATGAACTGGTGCGTGAAATGCCGTGTCCGGTGGACTGGTTGCAGAATTGTGAAGCGATGGCCGTATGTAATAGCGGCCTGTTTATTCAATCGGTAGCATGGGTCGAGGGTGTCGAGCGAACAGAACCCATGGATGTACAATATCAGGGTTTGCAAACATTGACCGATGCGCTGGGCGCAGCAGAGGGTGTGCGGCTGGCATGAAAAATCCATACGCGTTATGGCGGTAAAATGATGAAAAAACTGTTTTTATTATTACTGACAGGCGGCTTGCTGCTGGTAGCTGTGGTGATTGGCTGGTTCTATGTCCAAACCGGAGCCATTCATGCACCGCAACAGGCAGCGCAAGTGATGATACCGAAGGGTGTCGGTGCAATAAAAATTGCACAACTGTTGGAGCAGCACGATATTATTGTATCCAGTCGAGTGTTTCGCCTGAAGGTGCGTCTGGATGGTAACGGAGGCCGTTTGCGCAGTGGCTTGTACCGTTTTGATCAGCCGGCAACGATGGCTCAGATTATAGCGCGTCTGGAACAGGGCGATGTGATGCATTTTCAGGTCACCGTGCCAGAAGGGCTGAGAACCGATGAGGTGTTGCATCTGCTGGCGGAAAAAACCGGCACGGATATAAAAACCTGGCAGGCTGCTATCAAAAAACTGTTGCCGGAAAATACTGAAGGGCGGTTGTTACCGGAAACATACCAGTACACCAGGCCTGTGCGTATCGAACAGATGCTGAAATCAATGGTGGACGGCCAGCGTAAGATTTTGACTGAACTTTCCAGTGATACAGCGGTGCAAAATAAATTACGCATCATGGCTTCGATTATTGAAAAGGAGACCATGATTGCCAAAGAGCGGCCATTGGTTGCAGCAGTGATTCGCAATCGATTGCAAAAGGGCATGCCGTTGCAAATGGATCCGACGGTGATTTACGGTATCTGGAAAACGACCGGCAGCTTTTCCGGCAACATCCACAGAAAAGATTTGAGTACGGACACGCCGTGGAGCACCTATACCCGCAAAGGTTTGCCGCCAACGCCGATTAGTAATCCGGGTGTGGCTTCGCTGCGAGCAGCGGCAGCACCGGCTGATGTGCCATTTCTCTATTTTGTAGCCGACGGTTCTGGTGGTCACCAGTTTGCCGCCACGCTGGCCGATCATCAGGCTAATGTGGCACGTTGGATGAGAATGGAGCGCCAGCGCCAGTGAAACGGACATGAGCAAGAGCACTTCAATAAAAGCACTGACCAGTCTTGATCGTTTCTATCAGGAACTGCGCAAGATTCCGCAGTTGAGCCGTGAGGAAGAGGATGAACTGGCTCGTAAATGGCAGAATGACTACGACCTGGGTGCGGTGCAGGAGTTGATTTCGGCCAATTTGCACAGCGTGGCGGCGATTGTGCGCGAATATCGTCATTTCGGTTTGCCCGAAGAAGATTTGATTCAGGAGGGCACGCTGGGTCTGATGCATGCGGTCAAACGCTTCGATCCGGATAGGGGTTTCCGATTGAAGACCTATGCCTCCTACTGGATCCGGGCATCCATTCACGATTTTATCCTGCGTTCCTGGAGCATCGTGAAAATGGGTACCAATAAGTTGCAGCGGAGAATATTTGCCGGTCTGCAAAAGGCGGAGTGCGCCATTGCGGCTCTGGAAGGCAGAAATCTTGAAGAGGTTGCCAAACAACATGGCACCAGCGGTGAATCCTATCAGACCATTGCTTCTTCGTTTCTGCGGCGTGATTTTTCCATCGATTCAGATCATGGTGATGAAGGCCATGTGCTGGAATTGCCCGCGCCGGGAGAAACGCCCGAGCAGCAACTGGAAGAAAAGGACTGGAAAGCCTTTGCTCACAATCAGCTTGAGCAGGCCATGGCGGTACTCTCTGATCGGGATCGTTATGTCATTCGTCAGCGTCGATTAATGGATCCACCGGCAACATTGAAGGAGTTGTCCGTGGAGTTAGGTGTTTCCATTGAACGGGTGCGACAACTCGAAGCGCGTGCGATGAAAAAGATGGGAGACGTATGTGCGGATTTGTCGTTTGATGGGTGATGTCCGGTTGCCCAGTCCACTGAGATATGTGATGACATGAATGCCACAACACCAGCGGATCACGCGCATAGTCATGATCAGGTTTTCATCGTTGAATTGATCATTGCACCAAAACAGTCAATTCTGTTTCAGAGTATTTTGCAGGGCGAAGATGGGCTGGGAGTTATGCGCTGTTTCGATCCCGAAAAAAAGAAACAGCAACTATGGACAAGTGCTGATCAGAAGGACGAGGTTTATGATTGGCTAAAAAGCCTGCCGGAGAGTTTG
>CAZUVA010000170.1:0-2746 GCA_964622755.1 uncultured Zetaproteobacteria bacterium | reverse complement strand
TACTTCGTAACCCAAGGAGGAAGAAAAATTCTATGAGAATCATGTTATTTTTATTTGCACTATTTGCATTTTCCCTGCCCGCCAGTGCTTCGAGTATTGAAGACAGATCGGTCGCATTAACTGCGCAACTTGAGGGAAACAACAATTATCATGCCCATCTGGCACGGGAACTGGCCAGTATTGCAGAGACCGAAAAATGGCAGCACGACGTAAATACTGCCAAAGCATTTATCAATATGGCTGAAAAGCATGCCGCTCAGGCTGGGGGTGCAAAATGATGAATCGCATTATTATATTTGCTGCCGCCTTGTCTTTAACTGCCTGTGCCGCCGTTACACCTGATATAAGTATCGATGAGCTGTCCAATGCACGTGCTGCCATCGCGGCTGCCAAAACAGCCGGTGCTGAAAAATGCGCGCCTAAATTGCAGGCTCAAGCCGTTGCCTCTCTATACTGGGCCGCCCATGAATTCAGTGAGGATGACTACCACCCTGATGAAAATGCCGAACTTGCTGCCACCGCTGAAGCTAAAGCCAAACAGGCTCTCGAAAAATCAAAAGTCGCATGCAAGCCTGAAATCATCAAACTGGAAGGTGTTTACTTCAACCATGACAGTGCCGAACTCAGGCCTGCCTCTATTGCCACACTGGATAAGGCGGTCGCTACACTGAATCGTCGCGCCAGCATTCATGTTGAAGTGGCAGCGCATACCGACAGCAGTGGATCGGATGGATACAATCAATCGCTGTCCGAACGCAGGGCTGCAAGTGTAATGGATTATCTTGTTGCACATGGCATTGATGCTTCCCGTCTATCCTCAAAGGGATATGGAGAATCTAACCCTGTTGCCAGCAATGCTACCAAAGAAGGCAGGGCCAAGAATCGCCGTGTTGAACTGCGTGTTCAGAATTAACGTCTGACAGACTTGCGCCATCACTAAACGGGCTGCTTCGGCAGCCCGTTTTTTTGTTCCTCTCAGACAGAAAGAATGGTTCCTTGCCTTGCACTAACACTCCCCATCCATAGAGTGCCGCGCCCCAATGCCTGCAGAGGAGACCCCATGTTTCAGCTATATTATGATCACGCAGCCAAAACCAAAGATGATATACTTTCGGGTTTGACGGTGGCCTTTGCGCTGATTCCGGAGGCTGTCGCATTTGCATTTGTCGCCGGTGTCAATCCGCTGGTCGGATTGTATGGCGCTTTTTTGATGGGGCTGGTTACATCGCTGGTCGGCGGTCGTCCGGGCATGATCTCCGGTGCGACAGGTTCGATGGCCGTGGTTATGGTAGCACTGGTGGCGCAGCACGGGGTGGAATATCTGTTCGTCACCATAGTCCTGACCGGCATCATTCAAATCATGTTCGGTACAGCTAAATTCGGTAAATACATCCGCATGGTGCCCTATCCGGTCATGCTCGGTTTCGTAAATGGTCTGGCTATCGTGATTTTTCTGGCCCAGATGGAGCAGTTCAAAACCGCAGGCCCGGACGGCATGATGCACTGGCTCAGCGGTGGCCCCATGTTCACCATGCTCGGGCTGGTCGCATTGACCATGGCCATTATGTTTTTCCTGCCCAAAATCACCCGCGCCATTCCGGCCGGTCTGGCGGCTATTATCACTATCAGTCTGATTGTGATTTTCGGAGGGCTGGATACCAAGTCCGTCGGTGATATCGCCGATATCAGCGGCGGCTTTCCGGCTTTCCATATTCCTGCTGTACCGTTCAACCTTGAAACGATCGAGATCATTCTCCCTTACGCTGTGATTCTGGCCGGCGTTGGCCTGATTGAATCGCTGCTGACCATGAGCGTAGTCGATGAAATGACCGGCACGCGCGGTCAGGGTAACCGGGTTTCGGTTGGGCAGGGACTGGCCAATACCATCAACGGTTTCTTCGGCGGCATGGGCGGATGTGCCATGATCGGACAAACCATGATCAATGTATCTTCCGGCGGCCTGCGTAATTTATCAGGCATTGCCGCCGCCTTGTTTCTGCTCATATTTATCATGTTCACTTCCGGTCTGATTGCCATGGTACCGGTTGCCGCACTGGTCGGTCTGATGTTTATGGTGGTGATCGGCACGTTTGAATGGGGTAGTTTTAATCTGCTGAAAAAGATTCCGCGTGAAGATTCATTTGTCGGGATTCTGGTTGCTGTTATCACGGTGTTTACCGATCTTGCCACAGCCGTGATTATCGGTGTCATTGCCACAGCGCTGGTATTCGCCTGGAAACAGGCTCGCCACATCTATCTGATTACTGATGATCGTGCCGATGGATCCAGGGAACACCGGGTACACGGCCCACTGTTTTTCGCCTCGGCACACCGTTTTAGTGAACTGTTCGACCCAGAAAGTGATCCCGATGAAGTCTATATCAATTGCGCCATGTCACGTCTGGCCGATCATTCAGCTATCGAGGCCATTGATAATCTGGCCGAACGCTACAAAAAGGCCGAAAAAAACCTGCACCTGACCCACCTGAGTCCCGAGTGCAGAAAGCTGCTGACTTCTGCTGCCGAACTGGTCGAGGTCAATATCAAGGAAGATCCGAATTATCATATCGCTGACGACAAGCTGGCGTAGGCCATACCATAAAGACACAAAGAAAATCATTCTTATCCAGGGCCTGTTTACGATTAATTCTCATTGACGTGCAACAGGTAAAAGTGTGGGGATGTTGCCTAAGGGAAGCGCTGATTAAAGCTGGTTTGGTGGATTTGCAATTCAAAACAAGTGAGT
>CAZUVA010000169.1:0-2759 GCA_964622755.1 uncultured Zetaproteobacteria bacterium | reverse complement strand
AAGAGCACACCTTAAATGACCGGACAAACTGTCCCGCCTATGGGGTCCACCTCATGATGCTGATGGGCAATGTCCGCCACCGGCCATGGGAAGGTAATATCTTTCAGGATATCATAGCCAATCCGGGAATGACTTTTGATCAATGCGTATTCGATATCAGTTAATTTGGTCGGTTTGGCCAGGATTTCTGCCGGCAGGTGAATCTTGCCGATATCATGGATGCTGGCACCCATTTTCAACCCTTCAATTTGCTGCTTATCCAGGCCCATCTTTCGGGCAATGGCACAGGACAGTTGCGATACCCGTTGCTGGTGTCCGGCAGTATAAGGGTCACGGGCACCCACCGCCCTGGATATAGCGGTAACTGTACCGGCCAGACTTGTTTTTAATTGCTCACGACTTTTCTCCAGCGCTTTTTGAGTCTGCTTTGTCTCGGTAATATCGAACATGAAGCCCGAAGTGCCAACAGGGCCATGCTGTCCCATCTCTACCGAAATGATATTTCTTACCCATGTCCAACTGCCATCAGCCAGTTTCATTCGGTGTTCTACTTCGTAAGGACTTCCTTCCTTTGTTTTCTCTATAGCAAATTTGGCTGTTCTTTTTCGATCATGCGGGTGAATAAGTCTCATCCAATCTTTCATGTGGGATATGGTATCAGGGCGAACACCCAACATGGCCTTGATCTGTTCTCCCAAAAAGGTGAAACGGTCATTTGTAATATCATAAGTCCAGGGAAGTGCTGCCACCGAATCAACCAGCTTCTGGTATTTCACTTCTATCTTGCCCAACACGGTTTCGGCTTGTTTGCGCTCGGTGATATCGACTACAAAAGCAAAATTATATTCCCTGTCACCAAAACAAATATAATTCATACTGATTTCTACAGGAAAGGTTTTACCTGATCTGGTTTTATGGAAGGACTCCAAATGGGTTGAGCCCTGTTTTTTTAGATGTTGCCAGTGCTCTGGCCAGGATGGGCGGAGAAATCCGGAGTCGATATCAAATATAGTCATGCCGAGCATTTCATCCCGCCTGTAGCCCAGCTTCCGGCAAAGGGTTTCATTCACATTGACAACATTGCCATGCTGATCGATCCAGAACGATCCATCAGCATAGTGGTCAATCATGTATTGGTTTGAATGAAGCATACCGTCGATCTGTTTGCGCTTGCTGATATCCCGTACGATGGCAACGGCCTGCCAGCGGTGCCCCTCGGGCTTAAAGCCGGAAATAGACACTTCTGCCGGGAATTCGGAGCCATCGATGCGTTTGGCGATACATTCTGTGGTTTTTCCCATCATTGGGCCTTTACCTGTTTCTGCAAAGGTCTTGAACCCTTTTTCAGCTTTGTGATGCATGTGATCGGGAATAATGAGGTCGTAAAGGTTCATGCCGATCGCCTGCCTGACGGAATAGCCGAACATCTTCGAGGCAGATGTATTCCAGATAGTGACTTCCCCTTGATGGTTGACGCCAATGGCATCGGTCGTGTCGCAAGCCAGTGACTCGGACAGCTTTTCGATCACCGGAACTGCCGGCAGCCGGGAATCTGGTTCAGCAGTCACAGAGGTTTACCCACAACTGTGCAGTATTGTGTTTTGATCCTGACAGGAAGCGGATCTGGGATGGAATTGTCAAATTTCTGCCTCGTATACATCTTACGATATTCTGCCATATTAGATGCAGCCATGGCAATCATTGGCAAGTCCATGGTTTCTTCTCCTTGCGAACCTTCTGTGTGGTATCGAAACTGTTTTCTTCAACGATCTGAAAATTACATACTTATCCTGATGGGAATGCGCTCTTTGAGCTCCACTGGAATAGCCAAGTGCATAAATAATAGACCTTCATGCATAAATAACAGGCATATTATACACGTCTGATCATACGTCTATTTTATAACCTATTGTTTTTATTGTATTATATATTAATTGGCAAGCTGGCATACCACATGCTTTATATATGGCATGTCTACATATTAGACGATGTTATCTTTAAAGGAGATGGAAATATGAAAAAAACATTATTTGGAATGCTGATGGCTGGAATGATGGGCATGAGCGCAGGTGCTATTGAAGCTCAGGCTGAAGGGCCGGCAGTGGCCGGAGATATTGGCGTATACAACCAGTACATCTGGCGCGGTGCACCTCAAAACGTGAACAAGGCGGCCGTACAGGGCGATGTATCTGTCAGCGCTGATATTGGCCCGGGTACTTTGAGCGCATCTGCATGGGCTTCCAATACCTTTGCATCCCCGGCACCACAGTTTGCCGGCCAGGATGCGATTGAATTCGATTGGACACTGGATTACTCCGGTAGTATCGGTGATGTTGGTTATACCGTTGGTGGCATCTATTACACCTATTTACGTGATTCTACGGCAAACTTTGCCGAGGTTTATGCCGGTATTTCTTATGATGCGATGATTTCGCCCTTTGTTACCGCTTATTACACCGTAGGTGATGCCAGTGTGCTGGCAAATAACTTGAATATCACGGGAGATCTCTGGATAGATGCCGGTGTTAGCACTTCTCTGGGTGATTATGATCTGTCCACCACAGTTTCATTTGCCGTATATGATAATGATCCTACGCGTGCTGCTGCCGAATTGTCCGGCGTGATCAGTGATGGCATCCAGGTTGTTACCGTTGCTGCAAGCAGGGACTTCGAGGTTTCAGGTCTTACGATCACACCATCGCTTACTGCTGTTATTCCTGTTGTCTCAGCAGCACTGGATGGTCAGCACTACATCTATC
>CAZUVA010000168.1:0-2807 GCA_964622755.1 uncultured Zetaproteobacteria bacterium | reverse complement strand
GCGTCCTCTGTAGTAAAAAAATATTCTAAGGAAAAAACATGAGCGAGAATAAAAAACCGGTCTGGCGGGAATGGCTGGAAAGCTTGATCGTCATTGCAGCGCTGGCCATTGTAATTCGCAGTTTTATTGTGGCGCCGTTCAAGATTCCATCATCCAGTATGGTGCCAACACTGGAAATAGGCGATTACCTGTTTGTGTTGCGCTATCCCTACGGCTTCCGTATTCCGTTGACGGATATTCAACTGATGTCGAAAGAAGTCAGGCGTGGCGACGTGGCGGTGTTCGTATTTCCGGAAGACAAGAGCAAGGATTATATCAAACGCATTGTTGGCTTGCCCGGCGATAAAGTGGTCTACCGTAATAACAGCTTAAGTGTGAACGGCAAGTTGATGCCGCTGGTGGAAAAGGGTAGTCGCACCTATTTTATGCAGGATGGCAGTGCAGATGTGTCCGGCTTATTTGTCGAGGATCTGGATGGCATCAAGCACTATGTGTTGCGCAAACAATACTCTATCCGCGATGGTGAGTGGACTGTTCCCGAGGGTATGTATTTTGCCATGGGTGATAATCGCAATAATTCGCGGGATTCCCGTTTTTGGGGTTTTGTACCACAAGCCTACATGGTTGGCCGTGCTGCGATTGTCTGGTGGTCATGGGATCATGTGAAGGGATCCCCTCGCTGGGGTCGCATCGGCCATGTCATTGAATAATCAGATGACGGATGTTTTCTGCAGGAAGGCAGTTCAAAAGCCGCCTGTTCAGAGAAATCCTGAGCAAGGATTTTCTGTTGTTAAATTACTGTTTTGGCTTGCGGTGCTGGGTTTCTTCATATTCAACGGATTTCTGGTATTCCATGCTTATTATACCAACGGGCAAGTGCAACACTGCTTCGAAGGGCTGGTGCATAATAGAACAGCCCATACAGGTAAACTCGAAGCGCGAGATAAGCTGGATGAATTATTCAGTGTGCAATATCTGGAAAAAGATGATTTGCCCGCTGAGTTTTATGATCAGCTCCAGATTAAAGTGTCAGGGGACATGCTTGAAATCTCATCCAGTTACGGCGTGACTGTATGGCCGTTCGGCAAGGTTGAACATGTGGATGAATCCGGCGAATATGATCCTGAATTACTGGGCGGCATGGATATGCTGAGAGATAAAACGCGAATTGATCTGTCATTTGAGCCCTACGCGATATCAAGTTCGGATAATCCATGAGTCGTGCTCATATTCACCCTGAACTGGATGTTCTGGAAACATGTATTGGTTATTCGTTTTCAGACCTCCAGCTGCTGAAACGTGCCCTGACTCATCGTTCAGCCGATCAGGCCATACATGGCAAACATATGGAACGACTGGAATTTCTTGGTGATGCTGTGCTGGGGCTGGTGATTTCCGAGTTCCTGCATGATACCTATCCTGACAAACCGGAGGGTGAACTTTCGCGCATGCGTTCGATGCTCGTACGCAAACAGGGACTGCTTGAAGTCGCACAGGCATGGCATCTGGTTGTTTACCTTTGTGTAGGTGACAGTGAGCGGATCGAAAAAAATGGCAGTGGCATTAAATCACCTTCCATTGCAGCCAATGCGGTAGAAGCAGTCATCGGTGCTGTGTTTGAGGATGGGGGCTGGGATTCTGCCCGCAAAATTGTGAGCTGCGCTTGGCAGGAGATGCTGGCCGACATCGGAAACATTGATACATGCGATGCCAAAAGCCGGTTGCAGGAATGGACACAGGCCAATGACCAGGGCTTGCCGGAATATGAGTTGCGCGATCGGGGAGCAGGGTCTTCGCCGCGTTTTGAAGCCAGTTGTCGGGTCAAGGGTGCTCTTCTTGGTCTGGGCCATGGCGAGAGAAAAAAACAGGCCGAGACCGAAGCGGCTGAGCAGGCGTACAGGAAACTGAATTATGGGTGACGATCATTTCCGTTGCGGAACCGTAGCGTTATTGGGCGTGCCAAATGTGGGCAAGTCCACATTGATGAATTATCTGATCGGGGTCAAGGTAGCCATTGTGACTCCTAAGCCGCAGACCACGCGGCATCGTATTCTCGGCATTTATACCGATGATTCCCGTCAAATTATCTTTGTTGACACTCCCGGAATTCACAAGGGTTCAAAACAACTGAACAAGAACATGGTGCGGGTGGCCTATGCGGCGGCGGAAGAGGCTGATGTACTGGCCATTATGCAGGATGCCAGCAAACCGTTAGATATGCCGACAAAAATGCTGATCGAGCGGTTTGCCGATGGTCGTCTGAAACAGCCGCGCATTCATGTGCTTAACAAAGTGGATCGTGCCGACAAAAACAGATTGCTACCGCGTTTGCAACAATTGCAGCAGCTTGATCCCGGAGCCAAGGCTTATATTCCGGTGTCGGCCAGAAAAGGTATTCAGACCGATAGTTTATTGGGCGAGCTGGCGAAATATTTGCCGGAGCAAGCGCCATTGCATGATCCGGACTGGTTCACCGATCAGAGCCAGCGCCAGTTAGCCGCCGAATATGTGCGTGAACAGGTATTCCTTTCCATGCATCAGGAGATTCCGTTTCAGACCGCAGTGGACATTGAACGCTTTGAAGAATTTGATGATGTAGTTGAAATTGAAGCCGTGATTCTGGTTGGCAGCGAACGCCACAAGCCGATGTTAATCGGCAAAGGCGGCGGCGGCATGAAAGCAGTCGGCACCAAAGCACGATTAGGTCTGGAAGAAATTTTGGGCTGCAAAGTACGCCTGAATATCTGGGTGAAGGTGGATGAAGACTGGTTTGATCATCCCGGTAAATTGATGGATCTGGGCTTGGG
>CAZUVA010000167.1:0-2843 GCA_964622755.1 uncultured Zetaproteobacteria bacterium | reverse complement strand
TTTTCAACAAGCCAAGGGCGGAGCGTGCAAACTCCGCCTTTTTCTTTGCCCATGTTTTATTCGTCGATAAGATTGCATCCTGTTTTGACTTTTTCTGTGTCATTTAGCCGCATGGATATCAACTGGTGATCCATCTCACAGTGTGACCGAAGGTTCATCGCCAGCTTTAATCTCGGATCGACCCCCAAGGAGGTTATTATGTCTGCAATTTTTAGCCTGGATCATCATAAACGGCATACGTATTTGGAAAAAAACAGGGAGGATATCCTGTTTATCATACAGGTTCCTGTTGCGCTGATTGCACTGGCGGCGCTTTTTTTCCTTAGATAATCGGAACCACTGGCGGTGCGTTGTTTTTCCATTCTGGCACTCTCGTATTGAATAAATATATGGAGGGTTTTTTTCAGAATTTCGTTACATCTTGGTGATAACCACTCACAAACAGACTTAAACCAAAAGGCGGAGCTTGCGAGCTTCGCTTTTTTTATTGACCGGCGCAGTACAAATCGCTGAGATGGGAGCATGTTTGCAAAAATAGGAGTTCCGGGTTGAACGTACTCATGATTGGAAGTATTTGGCCGGAGCCTGCCTCATCCGGAGCAGGGCTTCGCATCATGGAAATGATTCACCTGTTCCTGAAACAGCAGTGGTCTGTCACGTTTGCCAGTACTGCGGCCACTACCGAACACATGGCTGACCTTGACGCATTGGCCATCCGTAGCGTATCCATTGTGGTGAATGACAGCAGTTTTGATCTGTTCATCCATGAACTTCAGCCTGATATGGTGCTGTTTGAACGTTTTACCATGGAGGAACAGTTCGGCTGGCGGGTAGAAAAAAACTGTCCCGGTGCCATGCGTGTCATCGAAACCATCGATTTACATTGTTTGCGGCAGGCGCGATATCTACAATTCAAACGCAATCCGGGAATCGTGCTGCAAGTGGGTCAAGACGACCTGTACAATGAAATTGCCTTACGAGAGATCGCGGCCATTCACCGATCCGATTTATCGCTGCTGATTTCAGATTATGAAATGGAGCTGCTGCAGACGCAATTTGCTGTCGATGCTGATATCATTCATCTCTGTCCTTTCATGTTTGAAAAGCAGCACGTGCATCTGTCATCACCCACCTTTGAAGAACGTTCTCATTTTATCAGTATCGGTAATTTCCGGCATGTGCCGAACTGGGATGCCGTGCTGTGGATGAAACAACAGATTTGGCCACTAATCAGATCACGTTTGCCCGAAGCGCAACTGCATATTTATGGCGCTTATACACCATCAAAGGCACGGGCATTACATCAGCCGGATCGTGGTTTTCATGTACTAGGGCGAGCTGAACAGGTTAACACAGTGATGCAGCAAGCGAAGGTGTGTCTGGCACCGCTGCGATTCGGAGCAGGTATCAAGACCAAGCTGGCCGAGGCGATGCTGAACGGTACGCCCAGCGTAACCACATCCATCGGTATTGAAGGCATGCATCACGATTTACCCTGGGCGGGCTCAGTTGCCGACAGCGCCGAAACACTGGCCGATGCAGCCGTATCACTTTATCAGGATAAGGAGAGATGGCTGCGGGCACAACAGCATGGTTTCGGAATTGTTCGGCGCCTGTTTGATGCACAAAGTAATGGTGAAAATTTAATTCAGCGTCTGTTGCAGGTGAAGGAAACCCTCACATCGTACCGGCAACAGCATTTCACCGGCCTGATGCTCCGACATCATCACCAACGCAGTACCGAATTCATGTCCCGCTGGATTGAGTCTAAAAACAGTCTGGCCAACCTGAACCCGAAGCCCCGTTGATTTCAATAATAACATTCTGATTACATTCCTTTTGATTGATATGCCATTCGTCGCCAATCGGACTATGAGCCCAGATGATCCACATTAGCATAATAAATACTGAAATAGAGCAGCATAATCATGGCTGCAGGTAATTTGTTGTGAAATAAATCCGATATTATTTTTTCCATATGACTGCGTTGCATCACTGGCTCCTTTATTCCAACTCGACAGAACGAATGCTAGGCAGTCCGCGAAACAAGCGACTGTGATGCAGATTACGATTTAAAGAAATGTGCGCTTATGACACATGGGGAAGGCTCGGGCCGAAAAAACCGCTTTTTCAGAAAAGCCTAACCCTTTGAACGCTCGGTGATTTCAATCAGATGGTAGCCGAACTGTGTTTTTACAGGGCCGTGGACCTTGTGCAGTTCAGCAGAGAAAACAACATCGTTGAATTCCTTGACCATCTGGCGCTCCCTGAATTGCCCCAGATCGCCACCCTTCTTGCCGGAAGGACAGGTTGAATGTTGTTTGGCAATGTCGGCAAAGTCAGCACCATTTTCAATGTCGGATTTCAATTGCGCGCACTGTTTTTTGTTGGTAACAAGAATATGCCGTGCTGATGCCATCGCTCTTTTTTTGCGCCATCCCATCATGGTTGCCTTCCTGTTTTGAGTTATTGGGGGGGGGGGGGATTATCCACCAGCCAGTCGGGCTTTGTATCCGTTCTTTTCCAGTAATACCAGCAGTTTTTCCCGGTGATCGCCTTGAATCTCCAGCGTACCATTTTTTACTGACCCACCACTACCCAGCTGGCTTTTCAATTTTTTTAATAGCTGTTTCAGCGACAGATCATCCAGCGCAATGCCATCAATGACAGAAACCGTCTTGCCGCCGCGCCCTCTGGATTCGCGCCGGATGCGTACACCCTGCTTGTTCGGGTTCCGGATAAGGGGGGAAGCAGCAGGTTGCCTGCGTTTTTTCTTACCTGCAGCACCTTTCTTCTGCATCGGCTTATCCAGCGAACCATGTTCCGTACTGTACACCAGCCTA
>CAZUVA010000166.1:0-2871 GCA_964622755.1 uncultured Zetaproteobacteria bacterium | reverse complement strand
CACCGATGTTTATCGAGCGGGGCGTGGGCTATGCCGTGACTCTGAAAAACCATATGTGGGTAGATATTGGCTGCTTCCTGCTGTTTCTGATTTTTGCCGTAACTGATATTTTCTTTACCAGTCCGGCCATCGTCGCTTATCTCGCTGCCGCCTTGTGTGTTTTGCACAGTATCCGGCTGTGGGGGTGGTATACGCATGGCATCTGGAGTAAACCGTTATTATGGGGACTCTATCTGGGTTATGGCTGGATGATCATCGGTTTTGCGCTGAAATTTGCAGTATTTGTAACAGGCATTTCTCCCTCGCTGGCAATTCACGCCTTTACTGTTGGCGGCATCGGTATGATGACGTTGGCCATGATGTCGCGCATATCACTGGGCCATACCGGACGCGATATCAGTCAGCCGCCAACTGGTGTCGGTCTGATATTTCTTGTGCTATGCGTCGGGGCCGTTGTGCGCGTGATTTTTCCCATGATTTTAGCTGAACATTACCAGCTATGGATTGGTTTATCGCAGGGGCTATGGATTACTGCCTTTGCACTGTTTTTGTTTCGCTATGCCTCTATCCTGGTATACCCGCGTACTGATGGTCAATGGGGCTGATGTTTCAGAGCGAGCGTAATTTTTTAATATCGTGAATTTGAATGGTTTTATTGAGGACACTGATAAGCCCTTCCTCGCTGAGTTTATGAAGAATTCTTGAGAATGTTTCCGGGGTAAGATTCAGATG
Organism: uncultured Zetaproteobacteria bacterium; assembly: GCA_964622755.1. Taxonomy (GTDB): domain Bacteria; phylum Pseudomonadota; class Zetaproteobacteria; order Mariprofundales; family Mariprofundaceae; genus Mariprofundus. The sequence continues at coordinate 2,139 of CAZUVA010000166.1, read as the reverse complement.
TGATGCAATCGTTGATTTGGTTGCTTCCAGGGTGACTTGTGTTTCGTTGGCGTCATCTACCCCATCCTGTAGATACTGAAGTAAAAAACCGATGACGCGTTGTTGGCTTGAATCAAGCGTGACCGACTCCAGTTCCGAGACCAGCAGGTGCAAACGACGGCTTAGACCAGCCAGCATACTACAGGCGCAGGCGGGGTTTTCGTTAATACACTTGAATATCACATTAGTGGGAACCAGCAATACTCTGGATGCAGTGATGGCCTGAACAGTTGCGGGACTTGGCTTTTTAAGGAAAGCCATGGCTTCAGCGAAAGTCTGCCCGGGCCCGACAATACGCGCCACATGCTCTTTCCCGGCCATGGACAGAAAAGAAATTTTGATATTGCCTTGAACCGTGATGTAGATGCCTTGGCAGGTATCGCCTGTGTGAAAAATAAACTGATCTTTTGCCAGTGTAAGCAGGCACGCATGCTCGGCAATATAGCGCAGATGTTCCTCGCCCATTTCTCTGAACAATGGAACATTTCTCAGTGTCACATAAGCTTGATCAGCGGTCAAATCCTTTCCCCTTTCCGTCAATTTAGCTAAGGAAGCGCTGATCAAAGCATGATTCACGCCTTTGCATCCAAAACCAACGATTGCTGCGTTAAATATTTTACCCATAGCGGTGCTATGACTTACAATCTTTACCTTGGACTCACTGGTTTTGAATTGCAAATCCACCATACCAGCTTTAAGCAGCACTTCCCTAACGCTAGCAGATAATTGCTCTCCATTTAAGAAAAAATGATAAAATTGATTAAAATCAAGTCTGAAGCATGCCTTGCCTGATAGAGCGCGTAAAGTATGAGCAATCTTGAAAAGCTGCCGGATAATTATGTCTGGAACGATAAATATTTGGTTCATATCCGCAAGGTGGATGAGCAGCACAGGGCTCTGTTCACGACAGCTGCCAAGCTTTACCGCTTATTGTTGGGACATGAAGATATTTCGCAGGTCGACAAATTATTTTCAGATCTTGTCCGTCAAACCATCGTCCACTTTCAGACCGAAGAACAGTTGATGCAAACCCATGCCTACCCGGATTTAACGCGTCATAAATCCCTGCATGATATACTGCTTCAGCAGTTGAAGGATATGCAGTGCTCGCAACAGACGATGCAATCCATGCATTTTGTTCAACCCTGGATTGAGAGACTGGAAGTCGCCGATTTTTTGAGCGGCTGGTTGGGCAATCATATTCTCGATGAAGACAGTAAGTATGGAGACTTTCTGCGAGACGCCGGGGTTAAATAGCTTCACTTGTTTGATATTTCGAATGGATGCTGATGGCCTTGGCTTCCAGAATGCATGCTTCACGGCACAGGCCGCATCCCACGCAATGTTCGGGATCAATCCGGGGCTTCCCTAATACCCAAACCATGGCTTCAGGTACCGGACAGACGCCCTGACAGGCTCCACATTCAGGCCCCTTATAAGGCAAGCATTGACTGGTTTCTATTCGGGCCGTGGCGATATCCGGCAAGGGGATGGTTTTCTCATCATGATCGGGAGCGGGGCATTGCAATAATGCAGCAGGTTCACATGCCGTGACACAGGGCCAGTCCGTACACAAATGGCAACTTTTATGCAGAAGATCCAGCGCCGGAGTATTGGCTGCCTTGATACCGCTTCTGAACGGCAGGGAGAAGATCACATCGTGGGGGCATGCCTCGATACAGGCCCCGCAACGGGTGCAAGCCAGTAAAAAATCCAGTTCATCCAGAGCATAAGGTGGGCGAATCCAATGTCCCGCTTGTGCATTGATGCCGGGTTTAACCCCTTCTACAACGGCCTTCGTCAGCGAAGCCACTCCACGTCTGAAAAAATCACGGCGATCCATACTAGGGCCTGTTAGCACTAATTCTGACCGTGGCGAAACAGTCATTTTTGTTGTGCTGCAAGGCATTCCGAGCGCAGTGTGCTGAATGCACATCAGTGAGAAATAACGCAGTAGCATGCAAAAATGGTGTTTCCCGTTGGGCTGCGCCCCAAATGAGGCCATCCATCGTTGCTCGTCGTTCATTTGGATTTACCAAATTTCTCTCCTTGCGCCTTGGCTGGCCTCATTTGGGGCAGCAGCGCTTCGATTAGAATTAG
>CAZUVA010000165.1:0-2882 GCA_964622755.1 uncultured Zetaproteobacteria bacterium | reverse complement strand
AGATTGCAAGTCATAGCACCGCTATGGGTACAATCTTTAACGCAGGAATCGCTAGCTTTGGATGTAAAGGCGCGAATCATGCTTTGATCAGCGCTTCCCTAGCTAAACAGTAAATCCTTCAAGACCCCGGCGCATACCCAGCGGGCCGCTACGAGTGGTTTCAATCATGCTGAAAGGTTCCAGTTCAACAAGAATACTATCCAGTGTTTCAACCTTATTGGTAAATTCGATAATCATGTGGCTATCGATATGGTTCTCAAGCACCCTGCCATCATGACGCTCCATCAATTCCAGCAAAGCATCATCACACGCTGAACCAGTCTTCATTTTCACAATCAGCATGCCGCGTTCCAGATGTACAGCATGCGAGATGTCTTCAACCTTGATCACGGGAATCAGCTTGTTCAGCTGCTTCTTGATCTGCTCGATAATATGCTCATCACCCCGGGTAACCAGTGTCATGCGGCTGATCGTTTTATCCTTTAGCGGTGCAACATTCAGCGTTTCGATATTATAACCGCGTGCGGAGAACAGCCCCGCCACGCGGGTTAACACGCCGAATTCATTTTCTACCAGAACCGTAATCGTATGCCTCATGATAATACCATCTCGTTCAGCGCCGCTCCGGCAGGCACCATTGGAAATACATTCTCCTCTTTGGAAACAGCGACATCAACCAGCACAAAACGATCATTCACATTCAGCGCTTTATCCAGCGCGTCATCCAGTTCATCGAGCCTGTCCACACGAATGCCAACACCACCATAGGCTTCAGCCAGTTTGACGAAATCAGGTAAGGAATCGAAATAGGAGTTGGAATAGCGCGATTCGTAGAACATCTCCTGCCACTGTCGCACCATACCCATATAACCATTATTCAGGATAATCACGACCACGGGCAGCTTATACTGAAATGCCATAGAAAATTCCTGACTGCACATCTGTATCGATGAATCACCGGTAAAGACCACCACTTTTTCATCCGGTTTGGCCACCTGCGCTCCCAGGCCGGCCGGCAAGCCATAGCCCATCGTCCCCAAGCCGCCCGAGGTCAACCAGCGGTTTGGACGATTGAATCCATAATACTGCGCCGCCCACATCTGATGCTGGCCGACATCTGTCGCCACAATCGCATCGCCTGATGTCTTTTCATACACCTTACAAATCACGCTCTGCGGCTTGATCGGGCCATCTTCGGGCTGCTCAAAACCCAGTGAATCTTTGGCCCGCCACTCATTGATCTGTTCCCACCACAATGCCAGCGCATCGTGATCAGGCGCGCAGTTTTTTCGGGCAATTTCTTCCAGCAACTGTTTCAGTACCACGCCGACATCACCCACGATAGGCAGATGGGCATGAATATTCTTCGAAATTGAAGAGGGATCCACATCGATGTGAATAACTTTTGCATCCGGTGCAAAGGCATCGAGCCGACCTGTCACCCGATCATCAAAACGGGCACCGACTGCAATTAGTAAATCGCAATGGGAAACTCCCATATTGGCCTCATACGTGCCGTGCATGCCCAGCATGCCGACAAAATGTTCATCATCATGCGGGATGCCGCCAAGCCCCATCAGGGTATGGGTAACCGGTGCATTGAGTGCATGGGAAAGTTCTCTAAGCAGCGCTGCGCTGCCGCTGGAATTCATAATGCCGCCACCGCTATAAATCATTGGCCGCTTGGCTTCCATCATTGATTTAACAGCTTTTTTAATCTGCCCGGGATGACCGAAGATGACCGGCTGATAAGAACGCATATTCACTTCTTCCGGCCATTCGAATTCACAAACATCAATGCTGATGTCCTTGGGGATATCAACCAGCACCGGACCCGGCCTGCCGGTCGTGGCAATATGAAAGGCCTGACGAATAATCAGCGCCAGATCTTCAACGCGTTTAACCAGAAAATTATGTTTGGTGGCCGAACGGGTAATGCCAACAACATCCGCTTCCTGAAAAGCATCGTTACCAATCAGGTTCGATGGCACCTGCCCGGAAAAACAGACGGTAGGGACAGAATCAGCCAGCGAATCAGCCAGACCCGTGACTGCATTGGTGGCGCCGGGACCGGAGGTGACCAGTGCAACACCGCATTTTCCGGAAACACGCGCATAGCCATTGGCCGCATGCAGGGCACCCTGCTCGTGGCGCACAAGATAATGGGTAAAATGATCCTGTTTGAATATGGCATCGTAAATCTGCAGCACAGCGCCGCCGGGATAACCGAAAATGGTATCCACGCCTTCCCGTTTCAGACATTCAACAAAAATTTCCGCACCGCTTAATTTCATGGTCGTTTCACTGCACTCGCTAGGATTTTAAATGGCCGGACAAGCTGCACCGGAGCCCGTAGATGGTCAAGAAAATGGCGAAAAAACACTGAAAAAATAAGGCTATTCCTGGTTCACGAGATTACTGAAGCAATATTTCTTTCTTCCCCTTGGCATATCAGCATTGAGTGGTCGACAGAGCCCATGGTGAGATCGTTTTCCCCTGAGAAGCGCTGATCAAAGCATGGTTCGCGCCTTTACATCCAAAACAAGCGATTTCTGCGTTAAAGCTTTTACCCATAGCTGTGCTGTGACTTGCAACCTTTGCCTTGGACTCACTTGTTTTGAATTGCAAATTCATCTAACCAGCTTTAATCAGCGCTTCCCCTGTAACCGGAGCCTCAGTGCAAAGGATTCCGTTTGGCTACCGGAAGACGCATGAGTGAACAGGATATTATCAGCGATTGAAGCTACAAACTGATGACGCTGCTCTTGGCGCAATGTGTCTTTTGATAATTGAACCTGAATATTCGCCATAGTTGATCTCCTGATATGCCCATGATAACGCACAATGCGTCGCCTCATATCGCTACCTATATCTGACGGACA
>CAZUVA010000164.1:0-2961 GCA_964622755.1 uncultured Zetaproteobacteria bacterium | reverse complement strand
AGAACGATTCGGAGGATTATAAATGGGCAATTTATTGAAAGCCGTGGTGTTGGCAGGTGGATCAGGGAGCCGTCTGTGGCCGTTATCCCGCCAGCAGTTGCCCAAGCAGTTTCTGAATCTCAATGGCGTGGACAGTATGTTGAGCGCCACCATTGCACGTTTAAGCCCGTTGATCGAAGAAGAAGATGTATATGTGGTGACCGGAGAAGCGCATGCAACAGGCGAAGCATTCTCCGAACTGGACGGGTTGAATACGATACTGGAGCCGTGCGGACGCAACACAGCGCCGGCTATCGCAATTGCCGCCGCGCTGTTGCAGGATGATTGTGGTGGCGACCCGGTCATTGTGGTGTTGCCAGCTGATCACATTGTGAAAAAAAAGAAAGCTTTCAGGCGTTGCCTGAAAAAAGCGGTTCAGGTTGCGGAGGCCGGGCGTATTGTTACTTTCGGTATTGTTCCATCCGGTCCTGAAACCGGTTTCGGGTACATTCAGACTGAAGATAGTGAAAACGATGTTCATTCAGTATTACGTTTTATTGAAAAGCCTGATCTGGCGACTGCCCGGAAAATGCTCGATGATGGTAATTATTACTGGAATTCCGGCATGTTTGTGTGGAAAGCCTCTGTTATTCTGGGTGAAGTAGAGAAATACCTGCCGGAGGTATGGTCTGTGCTCGAAGACATGCGAAGCCGGTGGAATGGTGAGGAGTCATGGCAGGAGGTCATTCGCAATACGTTTGACCAGATGCCGAATATTTCGATTGACTACGGCGTGATGGAGCAATCGGACATCGTATCTCTGGTGGCAGCGGACATTGGCTGGTCGGATGTCGGCAGTTGGGATGCCGTACATGAGATGGCAAAAAAGGGTGCTGATGGTAACGAAATCAGTGGTAATGTGTTGGCCATTGATTGTAAGGGCTCGTTGTTGCGTAGCGAAAAAAACCTGATCGCGGCAATCGGCCTGGAAAATATTATTGCAGTGGAAACGCCGGATGCCATTCTGTTATGCAAGGCTGGTGAAAGCCAGCGCGTTCGTGAGATTGTTGATTCGCTGAAGCAGGAGGGGAGCGGAAACTATCACCTTGAGCATGTCACTGTGCGCAGACCATGGGGTAGTTACACAGTTCTGGAAGACCAGAACATTGGATACAAACTGAAGCGTATCGAGGTTATCCCGGGTGGGCGCCTTAGTTTGCAGGCGCATCAGCATCGTTCCGAGCACTGGGTGGTTGTGGCTGGAACAGCCACCGTGAGTTGTGGTGATCTGGTCAAGACTGTGGCTAAGAATGGCAGTGCATATATTCCGATCGGAGAAATGCATCGACTTGAAAACCGGGGCAGTCTGCCTTTACAACTGATTGAGGTTCAGGTGGGTGATTATCTTGGAGAAGATGATATTGAACGTTTCGATGATACATATGGAAGGGTGAAGTGACAGCCTGTTAAAGCACGGTTTTGTTGGTCGGAATGATCAGTTCACCTGAGGGGTAAACTTTGTTCCTGTGGATGGACAGTGCAGGTCTTGCAAAGACAGTAGTCATTGAGAGTATATGCGGGCAATGAAATTCCAATATAAAGCATCCACATGCCTGCCTGCCATGATGATACTGATGATATGTTCCTCTGTGGCATCGGCGGCAAGTCTTACTGTTGTTCGCGATGTGCGCCTGTGGACAGCACCGGATCATACCCGTCTGGTATTGGATCTGAATCAGAAAATGACATATAAACTTTTTCGACTACACAAGCCGGAACGCGTTGTTATCGACATGGAAAAAACCAGCCTGAAAGCCGATGTGAAAAAGCTGCCATTGCCTGATCCGGTTATTCAGAGTATCCGGCATGGCAAATCCAAAAACGGTGCGCTGCGTATCGTGATTGATGTCAAAGAAAAGGTTCAACCTCGTTCCTTTCTGCTCGAACCGCTGAGTGGCAAACCGTATCGTCTCGTTGTCGATCTTATGAGGCACGAAAAAACAACCAGTACTGCGCTTAGTGTCAGAAAGGGTTCAAGCAAGCAGGGGATAGTTATTGCTGTTGATGCAGGACATGGCGGTGAAGACCCCGGTGCTATCGGGCCACACAGGTTGAAGGAAAAAACGGTAACACTGGCGGTGGCAAAGCAACTGGCCACCATCATCAATAATCAGCCCGGCATGCGGGCAGTGCTGATTCGCAAGGGTGATTATTTTGTGCCATTGAGAAAGCGGGTATATCTGGCTCGCAAGGTGCATGCGGATATGATGATTAGTATTCATGCTGATGCCGTTCGTACGAGGACAGTGAAAGGCGCCAGTGCCTATACCCTGTCTGAACGCGGCGCCACCCAGGGCAGGGCGGCCAAGGCTCTGGCCGCCAAGGAAAATGCAGCCGATCAGGTTGGTGGTGTTGCTGCTGAACAGACACATGATCCGTTGGTTAGCCGTATTCTCGGTGATATGTTCCGGCGCGATAGTCTGAACAGTTCACAAATTCTTGCTGAAAAAATGTTGTACCGGTTGAAAAAGGTTGGGCCGATCAAACACTCTACACCCAGACGAGCCCGTTTTTTTGTGCTGGGGGCAATGGAAATCCCCAGCGTACTGGTGGAACTGGATTATATTTCCAACCCGAGCCGCGAGAAAAAGTTGAAAAGCAAGAAACATCAGAAACAACTGGCGGCGGCATTGTTTCATGCCAGTGTCGATTTTTTCCGTAAAATGGGACGTCTGCAGCAAGCTGGCAATACGTATGTCCAGCCGTATCCCAAACAGGGGCGCAGTTTGACCACAGTGGCTTCTGTGTCTGATATGTTGTAATTTTGGCCATGCCTTCTTCATCAACCCATTTATATCGCCGCCTGCTGGCATTCCTTACCCCTTATAAAGGGCGTTTAAGCATTGCTATTGTTTGCATGATTATTCTGGCCGCCTGTACGGCGGCCATGGCCTGGATATTGAAGCCGGTACTGGATGAAGC